>CAZEWB010000180.1:0-7100 GCA_964515655.1 uncultured Bacteroidales bacterium | reverse complement strand
CCAGATATTTTCGTTTTTATCTTCGCAGATATCCCACACATATTTTCCGGAAAATCCTGTACTGTCGTTGTAAATGGTCCATTTGTTATCCGAAAATAAGCCTACCCCTTTCCCGTATGTAGCCACCCATATCCTGCCCCGGCTGTCCTGAAAAACTTTCTCGATATAATTTGAAAGCAGACCGTTCTCTTCGGTGTAAATATCAAATACATTCCCGTTATACCGGCCACACCCCCCACCATAAGTACCGAACCACAAATAACCTTTGCTGTCGGTCATTACACATGTAACATACGCACCGGGCAGACCCTGTTGAATATTGTATTTTTTTATATGGGAAGATGGATTTAAAAATTTTACATCAGACGGTTTGAAGTTGCCATGATAATAAGGATTTTTTAAAATGATCGTATCAGGCAACCATTGCGCAGGGACATACAATGAGCAAATCAAAAAAAGAAATATCAGTATTATCTGTTTCATATTTTTATACCCATAACTGTAACGTCGTCAACCTGCTCAAGGGAACCTTTCCATTCGGCGAATAATATTTCAAGAAGTTCTTTCTGGGATGCCATTGGCTGTTGACTTTTATCTGTCAGCATATCTTTAAGTTGCCGGTATTTGAATTTTTTACCGCCGGAACCTCCGAACTGGTCGGCCATCCCATCACTGAACAGGTAAATGCAATCGCCCTTTTGCAACTGGTGCGTGTGGAGTGTGAATGCGTCCATGCGCTCGTGGATGCCGATGGGCATTTTATCGGGCTTTAGCTCGATCAGTTGCTGGTTGCTGGTTACTGGTTTCTGGTCAAGCTTACCAGTAACCAGAGACGAGCAACCAGTAACTATATAAAGTGGGTTGTTAGCTCCCGCAAACTGCAACTCAAGAGTATCAAGATTAATAGTGCAAAGGGCTATGTCCATTCCGTCGCGCTGGGTTACTCCGTGTTCCTGTTTAAGAGAGCGCACAATTTCATCCCTGAGCAGGAAGAGAATTTTATCGGGTTGTGTTTCTTTTTCTTTAAGCACGATCTCCTTAAGATGAGTAATACCGAGCATACTCATAAAAGCGCCTGGGACTCCGTGACCGGTGCAATCAGCAACTGCGATCACAACATTATTATTATATCTTCCAGCCCAGTAAAAGTCACCTGAAACAATGTCTCTTGGCTTATACATAACAAAATAGTCAAAGGATGCGTCTGTAAGTACATCAAGCGATGGCAGCATTGCCTGCTGTATTCTTCGTGCATAGCGTATGCTGGAGGTCTGCTCTTCGTGAATCGCTTCGATCTGATCCTTCTGCTTTAAAACTGTATCTCTCTGCGCCTGTATCTCGTCGCGCTGGGCCTCTATCTCATCGCGCTGGGCTTCTATCTCGTTTTTCTGATTCTGGATTTCCAGGGTTCTTTCAACTACTTTTTTCTCCAGGTCGCGGTTCATTTCTTCGATCTCCCCGATATATGCCTTTATTTTATCGGACATTAGATTATAGCCTTTTGTGAGCTTGCCAAATTCATCATTGGTACGTATCAATGCATGTGAATACTCTTTATTGTCTGATGCCGCTTCCATCTTTTCCAGTAATGCTTTCATGGGTTTTGTTATCTGTACAGTAAACCATCCGGTCATAAAAACAACATAGATCATGGCTACAAGAAAACTCGACAGAATTCCGACAGAAGCCAGAAATGCGTCAAAACTGTTTATGTAAAATGAGTCCTTTAAAAATGCAAGACTGCCGTCAACAATCATGGTTGGTGTCATCAGCTCATAATACCGGCCAATAAGAATTTGTATATGATCGTTATTAAGTTTTTCCAGACCCAATTCGGCAGGTGTTGAAAGGCTAAGCAGGATATAAAAGATGATAACAGAGATCGGTAAAAATGTCGTCAAACCATGAATAATATATAACTGATACTTTATTTTAGGTTCTAAAACTTTCGATAGCTTCTCTTTTAATTCTTCATTCGAATAGACATGTTCTATGTATTTATACCTTACCCGATGACGCTGCCAGAAATATGCAAACAGAGTGATAAGAACAGAAGAAATGACAGAGATAACAAGTACATTGTTGTACATATTTGCTTCGGCAGGCTGATCATCGGGAACGCCAACTACAACGATTATGTTCTTTACAATTCCGATAAAAAAGATCAAAAACAATAAAGATGAATTGATGACAGGAGATGCCAGAAGATACTTTTTGACAAAACGTTCGTGTCTTTCGCTAATGGCTTTGTTCTTTCTTTTTTTATTAAAGTAGCGTTTAAAGGGAATGCTGAAAATTATCAGCGCGATAAAAGGAAGGATGTAAAGAAAGATAGTAATATCAAATCCGCTTTCGATACTCACATTCTGATCGTCCTCAAAAGTTAACGATACATCCGATCCTGATCCCGTACGAAAGTGGGCCTGACCATGCCTTTTTTCGGCCATTATAGAGTCCAGTTTCTGAAAATCGACCTGGTTTGCCGAGTCCGTTTTAATGATACTGCCATCAACAGCACCTGAACTTATCAGCGATGGCAGGTTCATCATCATCATGTAACTGTTGATAGGTCCAACAAGCATATAATAAAGGATGATAGAGATGAAAAAAATCCTGAGAATTCTGAATGCCGGTATCTTCTCTTTTTTCATATACTAGTACAAGACCTCCGAGGTCTTGCAGAATTTATTTTTTGGTTAAGACCTCGTAGGTCTTGCCTATGCTGATTCCCATTATTGTTACATCATCCACCTGTTCAAGAGCGCCCTTCCATTCTGAGAACAACTTATCAATTGATTCCCTCTGTGCGGCCATTGGCTGTTGTCCATTAACCATCAGTAATTCCTTAAGTGGTTTATACTTGAATTTTTTACCAGCAGGGCCACCGAACTGGTCGGCCATTCCATCGCTGAAAAGGTAAATGCAATCGCCCTTTTGCAACTGGTGTGTTTGTAGTGTGAATGCGTCCATGCGCTCGTGGATGCCGATGGGCATTTTGTCGGGCTTTATTTCAATCAGTTGCTGGTTGCTGGTTACTGGTTTCTGGTTAAGCTTACCAGTAACCAGAGACGAGCAACCAGTAACTATATAAAGTGGATTGTTGGCTCCCGCAAACTGCAACTCAAGTGTGCTTAGATCGATAGTGCAAAGGGCGATATCCATTCCGTCGCGCTGTGTTGCACCATGTTCCTGTTTGAGTGACCGGACAATTTCTTTGCGCATTTTTTTCAATACAAGAGCCGGTTGGGTAATGTATTCCTTCATCACAATTTCTTTCAGGAATGCTATACCGAGCATGCTCATGAACGCTCCGGGGACACCATGACCAGTACAATCTGCAACCGCAATGACAAGAAGATTTTCCTGCCGACCCACCCAGTAAAAATCACCCGACACAATATCTCTTGGTTTGAAAAAGACAAAGTAATCAAGCCCTGCTTCGCCAAGCAGATCAAGCGAAGGCAACATCGCCTGTTGTATACGTTGGGCATAGCGGATACTGGAAGTCAGTTCTTCGTGTATGAATTCGATCTGCTCTTTTTGATGAATAACAGTATCGCGCTGTGATTCAATTTCGTCTCTCTGTGCAATGATCTCGGTGTTGGCCTGCTCTAACAATTTATTTTTCTCGGAAATCACATGATTGGCTCTTTTTTTCTGGCGGTAACTGCGGTAAACAAAAACAGCAAAAACTATCACAAGGAGAAAACCGGCAATCAACAAATTCCTGATATTTTTCTGAAAAACGGCTTCTTTTTCATTCTTCGAAAGTTCAAGGTCCTTCTGCAGTATTTCCTTTTCTTTCTTCTCCGATTCATATTTTTCCTGCATCTCGGTCATCTGGGTCATTTTTTCCTCGCTGAAAAGTGAATCGTTTAATATTTTATGATCCAAAAGATACCGGTAAGCTTTTTCGAACTGTTTTTTTTCGAGCCAGGCATTCGACAGCCCTATCAGATCGGCAAGAATTGTCTGATTATAATCTATCCCGCGGGCTACTTCAAGGCTGCGCTGGAAATAATATATCGCCTTGTCGTACTCTCTCTCCTGATAGTAAAGATTCCCTATCAGGTACAGAATAAGATTTGTCCTTACCTTGTTATTATCTTTTTCCATAAGGATCAGCGCCTCGTTATACAGACCTATAGCCTTGCTGAACATTTCCAGTTTTGTGTAAACGTCAGCCATATTCAGCTGGGCAAGGGCAATCCCTTCTGAATTATTCAGGACCTGTTCTATTTCAAGTGATTTCTGATAATAATCTATGGCCCTCAGATATTTTTCCTCCCGCTGATAAAGATTTGCGAGACCCACGAGTGCAGCTGAACTTCCTTTTTTGTTTTTTATTTTCTCCGACAGATCAAAGCATTTCTGATAGTTCTCTCTGGCCTTGTCGTAATATCCCCAGTTGATAAAGACATTTGCAATCCCGATATAAGCATAACTCATCCCTACGCTGTCGTTTATTTCCTCTTTTGACGAAAGTGATTTCTGATAATATACCAGCGCAGTATCATATTCGGAGCGAAACTTATAAATATTTCCGATGACGTTTAGAAGGTTGCCCTGTGTCTTTTTGTCGTTGGCTTTACCATAGAAGATTATTGATCTGAGGTAAACTTTTACAGCGCTGTCCGGCTCCTGATATTGTTCAAAATATATCCCCTTTCTTCTCAACATATCTGCAGCAAGAGCAAACTTGTTACCTGTTATGGCAATATCAAACGCAGTATCAAGCATTGCAAAAACAGTATCTCTCATCTGCATGTCGTTGTATATAAAAGCAAGGTTTCTGTAACTTCGTACAATCTCGGTTGTGTCGCCGATAAGATACCTTACTTTTTTATCAATAAGGAAATGTTTTAATGTAATGTCCTTCCCGTCGAGATAAAATAAAGCAGCGCCGGATTTTCTTATTGCATCGGCATAAAATTTTGCTTTAACTTTAATATCTTCGGGACCGTACTTTGTCTTTTTCATCAGTCCGTATGCCTCCATTACAATGCTTAATGATCTGGCCGGGTCTTCATTCTCGAATTGGGAACTGATCTTAAGCAACAACGAAATCCTTGCCGTGTCTGTTCCTGCTTTATCAAGTTCCTGATACAAACTGTCGACATTGCCCGGAAAAACAGAATGATACAGAAAGGCAAATATTATAAACGGTACAATTCTCTTCATCTGTTTAACAAATTTACATATTGTTGCTTATATGGGCATTTCACAATTGCTTGTATGTAGTCTTTTGGCCACAGATTTCGCAGATTTTCACAGATATTTTTCTGTGTAATCTGTGTAATCTGTGGCAAAATAATGATCGTTGAATATTTTAACATTCCCATTTATCTTTTATAATTATTCCTGGCTGGTGTGCTATTTATTGCTAATGGATATCTCATAATCTTAATTAAATTCTGACACCCATAATAGTAACATCATCAATCTGATCGAACGTCCCCTTCCATTTTATAAAAGCATCTTCAATTTTATTCTTCTGAACATACATCTGCTTCATGTTATTTTCCGAAAGTATCTCACGCAACTGACGGTATTTGAATTTCTTGTTGAAGGGACCGCCGAACTGATCGGCAATGCCATCGCTGAAGATGTATATACAGTCGCCTTTTTTTAGATGGTGGTTTTTTACAGTAAAAGAATCCATCCGCTCGTGGATGCCTATGGGCATTTTGTCGGGTTTAAGTTCGATCAGTTGCTGGTTTCTGGTTTCTGGTTTCTGGTTAAGCTCACCAGTTACCAGTAACGAGCAACCAGTAACTATGTAAAGCGGATTATTAGCTCCCGCAAACTGCAACTCCAGAGTATCCAGATCAATTGAACAAATAGAAACATCCATCCCGTCTTTTACCGATGGCATGAACTGTTTGTTTTCGGAATGTTTTGTCTGATGAAGCGCAGAAATGATATAGTCTCTTGTTCTGTTCAGAATTTTTGCAGGGTCATAAGTATCTTTTTCCTTTACCGCATCGTTGAGGGCGGCAACACCAAGCATGCTCATAAATGCGCCGGGGACACCGTGTCCCGTACAGTCGGCCACACAGAAAATAATGTGATTATTGATCTTCTCGAACCAGTAAAAGTCGCCCGAAATAATATCACGGGGATTATATATCACGAAATGTTCAAAAGGAAAACTATCCCACCTCGCCTGTGCCGGAAGAATGGCTTTCTGAATACGCCCGGCATAATGAATACTGGCAGTGATCTCGCCAAGTATTATTTCGATCTGTCCTTTCTGATTAATAACTGTATCGCGCTGGGCAGTGATCTCGTCCCTCTGCGCTTCAATCTCATCGCGCTGCGACTGTATCTCTTCTTTCTGGTGAAAAATTTCGACATTCTTCCGTTTTAAAGCAGCGTTTATCTTCTTTTTCATTTTTAAGTTGCGGTAGATCATAAAAGCAAGCAGTGCTATCATCACAACCACTATTCCCAGAAAATACATTACTAATTGCTGCTTCTTCATGTTTTCCAGAGTAACGCTCAGTTTTTCCTTCTGTGCGTCTATCATGCTCTGCTGGTCGTGTATCTCCGACTGCTGTTTTTCGAGAACCTGTTTTTGCTTTTCGTATTCCTTAGCCTGACGAAGCAATTCGTCTTTCTTTATTTTTATATCGTTTTCCTGGCCCCGTATAACTGATTTCTGAGATGCCAGAATTCTTGACTTCTCTGCTATCTGGTCCATTTTTACTTTAAGTTCCGCCTGGCTTTCGAGCAGCTGTTCCATCTGCCTGGCAAGATGTTTTTCCTTTTCGGCGATCTTATCCGAAAGCTCTGCTATTTGAGTTTCCTTTGCCTTTATTTCCCGGCTTTTCTTTTCGAGTATCTCCTGTTGCTGAGAAACAAGTTCCTTTTCGATGGCAAGCTGAACCTCACTTTCCCTGAACATGCCTTCCCAATCCTCTTCGTATTTTTTTGCAATGGTGTACAATAAAGGATTAACCTTCATCCCCCTGCTCTTTATAATATACGCATTTATCTCCACCTTTTTAAGTGCATTCTTGGGAAAAAAGTGGAGATAAATGCGGATATTATAAAGAGCAGGGGGATGAAGGTTAATCCTTTATTGTACACCATTGCAA
>CAZEWB010000179.1:0-7120 GCA_964515655.1 uncultured Bacteroidales bacterium | reverse complement strand
TATGTTCAAACTTCTCTATTTAAACATTTCAAGCAACCCCCTGAAAAAGCCCTTGCGGATATGATCGTTTTCGTGGCGCGAGCGTTCGTAAAATATTTCCAGATCTTTCAGTTCGTTTTCGTCAAGCCAGATGCCGTGGCCGTTTACACAATAGTCAATGTATATCTGCGAGCAGTAGCCGTATTCTTTTCTTTCGAGAACGCCGCTGCATTCGGGGCAGACGATCTGGCTCTTATCCCTGGTTTTTGACATCAGGTATGAATTGCCAATGTAGTCTGGGATTTTTTTGAGTTCGTCTTTATAGTCGTTGACCTTTATTTGCTGAATGGATTCCAGTTCGTCCGGGTCGAGCCATATACCTTTGCATTTCGGGCAGAAATCGATCTCGAAAATATTCTCGTATTTTCTTTTTTCCATCGGGGTATTGTCGTGCGGACAGTTCATAATGATTGTTTTTTATTTATGATGTAAAGATAATCACTTTTAAATTCCAAATTACAATTTCCAAATCTCAAATAAATACCAAATCCGAATCTCGAAATTCGAAATCCGAAGAACTAAACAGGAAGCCAGAAGTGACGGAAGACCGGAGACAGAAGACGGAAGAAAAACTTCGGTCTTCTGACTTCCAACTTCCGACACCTCTGGCGTAAGCAACCATTTTGATTTTGTGCTTGTTATTTTTGATTTGTTTGGAAATTGTTTTTTGTAATTTGGTAATTTCCCACGCTCGCCCTTTCCCTAAAGGGGCCGACACACTCGCGCGATGGATTTCCCTTTAGGGGTTAGGGTTGTGCGTAGGTCATACCAATTATTGATCATTGAAAATTGAACATTTGGAATTGTTCATTAAAACGATAAGAATGTTCAATGTCAAACGAACAACTAACAATGAACAAGTACGTACCCTTGGAATTTGGGTCTTGGAATTTGGAACTTGGGTCTTGGTTCTTGGAACTTTATTTATTTACCTGAAAGGTCTTATCGCCTTTTGTAATGAAATTAACTATTTGCTGTGCGGAAGCAAGTCCTGCGTTGATATTTGCCTCAGAAGTTTCTGCTCCCATTTTCTTTGATGTTGCAAAAACACGTTGACCGAATTTTTCAACCATTTTGGCATGAGCGTCGGCCATGATATCGGTTGCGTATTTCAGGTCGGGACGTTCTTCGAAGGCTTTCATCATTCCTTCTTCGTCAATAACTTCCTTGCGTGCGGTATTTATAAGAGTTGCGCCTTTAGGCATTTTGGTAAGCAGAGCATGACCAATGCTCTTTTTTGTTTCGGCATTTGCGGGAATATGGAGCGAGAGATAATCGCTTACTGCATATAACTCTTCAGCAGAATTTACAACTGTAACACCGTCTTTTTCCATTGCTTCTTTCTTAATATACGGATCAAAAGCATATATCTTCATTCCGAAACCTTTTGCATGAGAAGCTACAAGTTTACCGACAGCGCCGTAGGCATGAACGCCCAGTCTTTTTCCTGCAATTTCAGATCCTGTACCCGGATTGAACTGTGTACGTGCCATAAAGATCATCATGCCAATTGCAAGTTCGGCAACAGCATTTGAGTTCTGACCGGGAGTATTCATGGCTACAATTCCCTTTGCGGTACATGCAGCAAGGTCAAGATTGTCGAATCCTGCGCCGGCGCGTACAACGATCTTCAGGTTTTTGGCAGCCTCAACTACTGCAGCATCAACTTTGTCACTGCGGACAATAAGGGCGTCTGCATCAGCAACTGCTTTCAGCAGATCGGCTTTATCGGTGTATTTTTCAAGAAGGGCAACGGTAAAACCGGCGCCTTCTGCTATCTTTTTTATTCCATCTACTGCAGCCTTGGCAAAAGGTTTTTCAGTAGCAACTAATACTTTTGTCATATTCTTTAACTTTTATTTAACGTGAATACTTTCGAATTCCTTCATACAGTCAACCAGCGCTTGTACGGATTCGATCGGGCAGGCATTGTAACATGATGCACGGAAACCGCCAACTGAACGGTGACCTTTAATACCGACCATTCCTTTCCCTTTGGCGAATGTCATGAAATCAGCCTCTTTGTCTTTATACTGATCAGCCATAACAAAGCAGATGTTCATGATAGAACGGTCTTCCTTTATAGCAGTTCCAACGAACATTTTGTTTCTGTCAATTTCATTGTAAAGCAGATCGGCTTTCTGATTGTTTATTTTATTCATTGCAGCAACACCACCTATCGATTTCACCCATTTCAAAGTTTCGTGCATAACAAAAATTGAAACTACAGGAGGTGTGTTGTACATCGAATTATCTTTGGCTTCTTCGCCAATATGGGTTCTGTAATCCACCATTGACTGAAGTTTTCTTTCAGCTTTACCCAGTATATCTTTACGGACAATCACGAAGGCAACACCCGCAGGACCCACATTCTTCTGAGCGCCGCCGTATATCATGGCATATTTCTTAACATCAACGGGACGGCTCATGATATCAGAACTCATATCAGCCACTAATTTTATCGGGCAATCGATATCTGTTTTTATTTCGGTGCCGTAAATAGTGTTGTTGGTTGTGATATGGAAGTAGTCAGCATCTGCAGGGATAGTGTATCCTTTGGGGACATAGCTGAAATTCTTATCTGCAGAAGAAGCGACCACTTCAACCGCTCCGTAGAATTTGGCTTCTTTGATTGCTTTTTTAGCCCAGACGCCGGTTTCCAGATAAACAGCCTTTTTATTCAGCAGATTGGCAGCCAGTGTAAAGAACTGTGTTGAAGCGCCTCCACCAAGGAACAGAACGGCATAATTGTCAGGAATGTTCAATAATTCTCTCCACAGCTGTTCGGTTTCAGCCATAATTTTTTCCCAACCCGGTGTACGGTGTGATATCTCCAGAAGTCCGATCCCGGTATTATCGAAATTGCGAATAGCTTCAATAGTTGCTTCAATAGCCGGTTTAGGGAGAATACAGGGTCCCGCATTAAAATTATGTTTCATTTTCGTTAAGTTTTTTGGTTTTACATTGATTTTTGTGCAATATCAGAAATTCTTTTGAAAAAAAACAGGTTTTTAAACACATTTAAAGCAACTTTTCCAAACCTTATCTGTCTTTACTATAAAGGAATTATTGTTTAACCCCCTAAAAACCGAATTAATCAAAAACAAGACATAATTGGTATCAAAACGGGATTTTTCTGTTAATTTTGTTATACGCTTACCGGAAATGAAATTTCGATGCACATATCTTTTAATTGCTTTTATAGCAACATTATCCGGTTGCGTGCCTTTATGTGATTGCGATGACCTCGTTGAAAAATCCCCCGGCCTGTTTATAAAAGAAGGCTCTTCGATCCCTTTTACAGGGGAGTGTGAATCGAGATTCGACACTATAATAAGGAGGATGAATTTTAAAAATGGCCTGCTTCATGGCAAGATCAAAGTGTATACTGTTTCGGGACTTGTAATTGCAGAGATATCATACTCCGATGGTAAAAGGGACGGGAATACCATCTTCTATAACAATAAGGGCGACACAACCTCTGTTATGCCTTATCATCTTAATAATCTCGATGGCATTAAGGTAGAGAAATATGAAAATGGCAATTTAAAAGAAAAGGAATCATACCGTTTTGGTTTACTTGATGGCGAATCGTTTTCATATTATCCCGGCGGACAGCCTAAGGAAGCTAAGGAGTTCCGGGATGGTCTTGCCCACGGCAACTGGATAGTCTGGTATGAAACCGGGAACAAAAAACAGGAAGGCAAATTTGAAATGGGCCTTGAACATGGCGAATGGGTGACATGGCACGAAAGCGGCAATGTTGAGTCGGAAAGGAATTTCAACAAAGGCCTTCCTGATGGCAAATGGCAGACCTGGTACGAAAACGGCAAGCAGCAGGAAGAGGTCACTTACATTAAGGGAGAAGAAGACGGGCTGTGGGTGGTATGGCACGAAAACGGACAGAAAAAACGTCAGGGAATAATTAAAAACGGTAAAGAACAGGGACTGTGGATATCCTGGTACTTTAACGGGAACAAACAAGCGGAAGAATATTATAAGGACGGACGCGAAGACGGCGTTGCCAAGACATGGTTTGAAAACGGTAAACAGGAAAGCCAGATATCTTACATGAATGGCCAGTTGCATGGCCGCGTCCAAAAATGGGATCAGGACGGGATACTTATACTATCAGCCTCATACGCTAAAGACCAGCTTACATCAAAACCCGAAGTCGACAGCACCAACCACGGGAAAAAGCCAGAGCCTATATTCTAACAGTTACAGGAAGGCAGAGAGCAGCGGCAGCGGCAGTAGCAGTTACAACTCCCTCAGCCTATACTTCAGTGGCAGTTGCAGTTCTTTCGCCACAAAAACACCAAAACACGTAATTACACGAAATCCTTTTCAGACAGGGATTACACGAATTTGCACGAAAAACCTATTAGTGAGAATTAGTGCAAATTAGTGGACCAAATGAAACAACGAAAAATTCATCCACGAATTACACGAATTGACACGAAATATTTAATAAATATCAATAGTGGGATTTAGTGGTTTTGAGATTTAGTTGCAGCGGCAGTTTTAGAAATATGATAATAATACCAGTGAGACATATTTTACGCAAACTGCTACTGCAGCTGCCACTGCTGCTAATTACAAACGTTTATCTTATAAGGGTTACAGTTCCGGCTTCTTCGTGAAGTACGCTGTTATTATCCCTGAATATTGCGATCCATGTATAAGTACCGAGCGGTGCTTGTTTGTTTTCCTTGATGCGGCCGTCCCAGCCTTTGTCAATATCTGATGTCTGGAATACTTTTTCGCCCCAGCGGTCGTATACGATAAGTTTAAAGCTGCTTTCGTCGATATTGGTACCTCGTACAATAAAGTATTCGTTCCTGCCGTCTGCATCCGGGCTGAATGCCGTAGGAGCATAGAAAGTATAATCACCTTTAACGGATATTCTAACAGAAACGGAATCGGCACAGCCATATGTGTTTTGTGCAATCAATGTTGCAAGATAATCCATAGGTAAGGGAGGATAAAGATGATATGGGCTATACGCCAATGCCGAATCGCCATCACCAAAATACCAGTAGTAGATATCTGCATAAAGGCTGAGGTTCACGAAATGTACCTGAGGATTCACTACATTAACCGCACTCGGCTCTGCTACAAATAAAGCTTCAGGAAGAGCATACACAGTGATGATATTCTGTAATATCTGCTCAGTACTGCATCCGTTGGAAGCTGTAATTGTACATGAAACTGTATATACTCCTTCATGGGTAAATATATGTTGCGGATTCTGATCGGTACTGTAATTTGCCGAATACGGGTCTCCAAAGTCCCACATATACGTCTGGCCCATGTCGGGGCTGCCTTCAAGGAAGTTAACCGTAAGCGGGGTACAGCCCTCAATCACATCAGGAACAAATGAAACAGTAGGTGAGGGTTTTATTACAATACTTATAAATGACTGGGCAGAAGGAGTTCCGCAATCATCACTTACCGTAACAGTGAAAACAGTATCATCGCCGGGGTAGAATACCAGAGGCATCGGTATCCATGTAGTATCAACAAAATAAATCAGATTACCATTTCCACCATAACTGTTGCTGTTGATTATTACAGACTCACCTGCACAGACCGAATCATTTAATGCAAATACATCTGCTGTTATCGGAGGATACACATTAACGGTTGTTGAATGTACAGGACTTATGCATCCGCGGGTATCGGTAACATAAACAGTATACGAAGTGGTCTGGGTAGGAGACACATCCTGGATGGAATCATTATAATTATTGCTCCAGAAATAATTATACCACGGAGTTCCTCCGGTTGCAGAACATAATAATGTTGCAGTCTGTCCTATACATATATACTGAGGTTGGGTAACGTCAATATGTACCTGGGTCGGCTCAAAGATAGCACCGCCGATAACCTCTGTACAGCCATGCTCGTCAGTAACAGTTACCTGATAATAACCCGCAAGAAGTTGTGACAGGTCTTCGCCTGAAGTTCCGATGTTCCAGATATACTCATAAGGTGATGTACCTCCTGTCGCCGTGAGGTCTATCGCTCCGTTGGTCTCGCCAAAGCAGCGCACATGTGTGACATCAATAGTGAGTGTAAGAGGCGCTGCGGGTTGAATAACAACAAATGTGGCTTCAAAAGTACAGAGGTAATAGTCCGTAATTGTTAAAGTATATGACCCGGCCGGTATTGCAGTAAGATCCTGCGTATTCTGACCGGAGCTCCATGAGAAAGAATATGGCTGAGTACCACCGTCAGGAGTGGCATCTATTGCACCGGTATAGTCGCCATAACACAGTACTTCGGTGATCACAGCAGTTGCAGAAAGAGGAGCAAATGGCTGAGTGATGGTAGCCTGAGCAGTAGCAGTGCAATTATAACTGTCGCTCACTGTGACAACAAAAGTTCCGGGCTGAAGCGAATCAAGGTCCTGGATTACCTCACCATTATTCCAGATATATATATAAGGAGGCGTTCCTCCGTTTACGGTCAGGTCAATCGTTCCGTCGCCCAGACCATAACAGGTAACAGTTGTCGACAGCACTGTTGCAATAAGTAAAGGAGGTTGGGTAATTGTTTCGGTAAATGTCAGAGTACATCCGTTTGCATCGGTAACTGTAACTGTGTATGTTCCTGCGATCAGATTTATTGCATCCTGCAGAATGGATGAATTCGACCACAGATATGTGTAACCCGGGGTTCCGTCAGTAACAGTGATCCCGATATAACCGTTATTGCCGCCAAAACAATGAACATGTTCAAGCGAATCTAAAGCAATGGAGACATAGGATGCAGGTTCGGTAATTTCAACGCTGTCGACCTTAGGACAGCCGGCCTGATCAATTACCGTAAGCGTGTACCATCCTGCGGGAAGGTTCGTTGCATTCGGCCCGTTTCCTCCGGAAGGACTCCATGTGTAAGTGTAACCCGGCGTTCCGCCTGTCACATTTGAAACAATAGAGCCGGTGCTTTCTCCGTGACAAAGCACATGCGTAGGAGTAAGTGTTATGAATATCGGCGGGTTTACATCAACTATAGTAAATGATCCCGTGTGCGAACAACCGTTATTGCCACCACACAACCAAACACACCCAACACA
>CAZEWB010000178.1:4592-7153 GCA_964515655.1 uncultured Bacteroidales bacterium | reverse complement strand
GCCCAACCCATAAACCATATACTAAAAACCAAACCAGCCGCTCAACCTTTCAACCTATAACCAGATTTAGTAGATATATCTATAAGGATTAGAAATTTTCAGACAACACGAAAAGTAACGAAATACAATATTTATCTGGCCCACGGGGTTTCGAAACCGCCTGAACGGAACAGGATAAATCTTGCAAGTGTAAACAGATAATCTGAAAGACGGTTTATATACTGTATTGAAAACGGACACTCTGCGGCAAAACCACTTACCCGCAACGCATTGCGTTCCGCCCTGCGGCATACTGAACGGGACACGTGTATCAGAGATGAAAGAGGGTGTCCGCCGGGAAGAATAAAATGATCAAGATCAGGAATTTCTTTGTCCATCAGATCTATCTGTGCTTCGAGAAAATTAACATCTTCTTCGGATATTGCAGGCATCTTTTCGCAGGTTTTTTTATCGCCCGAAGCAAGATGGGCGGAAATGGTCATAAGCCGGTTCTGGATAATTATGACGTTATTCTGCAACTCTGTATCGTTTGTGTTGTCGCGGACAACTGCAAGCTGCGAGATAAGTTCGTCAACAGAGCCGTAGGCCTCGACCCTAAGGTCGGCTTTATCAACCCTGCGTCCACCGATAAGTGATGTTTTTCCTTTATCGCCTGTTCTGGTGTAGATTTTCATACAAACTCCGTTTTAATACGCGAATTTTCTTTGTCCGATTCAATTATCCCGTCACGCAACCTGATGATACGGTGTGCATACAGCGATATGTCCTCCTCGTGAGTGACCAGAATAATGGTGTTTCCTTTTGCGTGGATCTCGCTAAGCAAACGCATTATCTCCAGGGATGTTTTACTGTCAAGGTTTCCTGTAGGTTCGTCTGCCAGGATAATGGAGGGATTGTTAACCATTGCACGTGCTATGGCCACCCTCTGCCGCTGTCCGCCCGACAATTCGTTGGATTTGTGATGAGTGCGGTCGCCCAGGCCGACATTATCAAGTACTTCGTTTGCGCGAACTATGCGGTCGCTTTTTCGCATTCCTGCATAAACCAGGGGCAGCATCACATTTTCGAGGCTGGTATATCGCGGCATAAGATTGAAGGTCTGAAACACAAATCCTATTTCCTTATTCCTTATTCCGGCGAGCTCGTTATCGGTGAGTTCACTTACATTTTTGCCGTTCAGAAAATATTTGCCGGAAGTGGGAGAGTCGAGGCAGCCGATAAGATTCATAAGGGTCGATTTGCCGGAGCCCGACGGACCCATTATTGCGACATATTCCCCTTTGAAAATAGTAAGATCAATTTCCCTTAAGGCCTTCACGGTTTCAGTACCGACATAATAGTACTTCGAAAGTTTCTGAATGTTTATTATCTCCTGCCCCATTTAATAACTCATGTTACGAAATAAATTCTTGTGTGAAAAAAGTTGCAGGACCCAAATTCCAGGTTCAAAATTCCAAGTCCCAAATTTCAAGTCCCAAATTCCAAGGGAGTCGTCCCTTGGGGCTTGGATCTTTGGGCTTGGATCCTGGGGCTTATTCACTGTCCTTTTGCGTTTCATCAGTTAATAACGGATGGTAAAGTGTTGCTTTTCTATCCCGCTGCGGAAAAATACCAGGCCCATGCGATACAGGTCAACGCTGACGGTTACTTTAGCATTCTGTTTTATTTTTTTCCATGCATCTTCCATGCCCTGCGACCAGTGTATGTCGTCGAAAACAAATACTGTGTTATCGTGAGTATATGGCAGACATCTTTCGAAATACGAAAGTGTTGCATCGTATGTGTGATTGCCGTCGAAAAAGGCCATGTCAATTTTCCTGAGGTCGAAGAAAACCAGGGGCAATACCTCTTCGAACGAGGCATTTACAAGAGTAGCATTTTTTACTCCCACCCGGTTAAAATTCTCCTGCGCTATCAAAGCTGTTTCGCGGCAACCTTCAACAGTTACAAGTTTAGCCGCAGGATTGCCTAAAGCCATATATATTGCCGAAATTCCCGCTGCTGTTCCCAGTTCAAGAACAGTTTCCGGCTTGTAATACGCAACAAGATTGTAAAGCAGTTTCCCGTATTTTGGTGTAACGGAACTTTTAGCAACAAATCTTCCGGCCTTTATCTCCTCAGCCTGACCATTTGCCCCGAAAGCTGCCCGTTTGATGATACGCTTGTCCGACAACATTACCTGGCGGATGGCACCGGCAAGTTCAATATCTTTTTTAACTCCCTTGCTTCTGAAGACCTTTGTTACAAGCTCAAAAACAAAAGGCGAATGTATGCCGTGCCCGCAACGGTGACGCGAACATAATTTATATTTTAAGAAACTCTTTATCCCGTGTTTCATAGTACAAAGGTGAGAAAATCCGTTGAATTTTCATGTATAATATATCTTAATTGTTGTTTTGGCATTTTTTTGAAATCTCCCGATTCTTTCGTATTTTTGGATAGCAACAGAAAGCCTTAATTAGTGCTAATAAGAGAACTGGTAGTTTTTGAAAATCAGTGTTTGCCCCATCCCTAAAGGGAGCACTGATTTTCAAAACACCAACCCAAACACACCCAACACA
>CAZEWB010000178.1:0-4582 GCA_964515655.1 uncultured Bacteroidales bacterium | reverse complement strand
TTTTCAATGAGTTTACCCTTTAGGGTTAGGGCAAAAACTCATTGAAAATCTTATTCCTCCATGTTTTCTTTTTAGGTGCTAGGTTAACGTAATCTGGTTAACTAAAATCTGAAAAAATGAAAAAGAACATTTTCCTGACTTTGATGATGATCGTCCCGCTATGCATGGGCGCGCAGCCTTTTACAAAAAAATACATAATGTCGTTTCACATTTGCGATGCGACATGTTACCAGGTAAATGACCATATGACCAACCTGGCAGAGTCGGATGACGGAACAAACTGGACCCTCGTTCCTAATTTCTCACCACACAACGGGAGCGTTCCCGATGTTATAATAAGGGGAAATAAATTGTACCTGTACAATCCGGGTAAAGTAAAAAGGTACGACAACTCCACCGGCTTATGGGATGCAGGCACAACTCAGGTAACAGTAACTGACAGCGCCGGCTGGCTTGTACAATATGTCGATCCGTCGGCATACATCGATAGCCTGGGAAGGATAGTTTTGTTCTTTCTGAACTCTACCGGTAATCCTATGGGTCAGGATCCGGCAGGTTGCCAGACATATCCATGCATAAAATACTTTGATTCGGCAACCGAGGTGGACGGCTCCGATGGAACGCAGTTTGTAAAAGACCCCGGGCACCGGCTGGTATATAACCTGACTTCCGGTACGGCATCCGATCCCGACATTTTTTACGACGGCAGCAAATATATTATGTATATCTCGAAAGGCGGTAGCGTTTACGCATACAACAGCAATACCCTTAACGGCACCTATACCGCTATTCCCGGGCTTACCAATGGGTTGCTTACTTTCCAGGGAGGAGTGCCCTGCGGATATTACGATCCTGTTTCGGGAAATTACTGGACCTATGTCCATTCCAATGTTTCGGGGAGCGTGATTATAAAACAGGCCATACATGCCAACTTCAGCAGCCAGCTGAACACATTCACAACTGTAATGTCGGGACCGATAATAGGAGAACCGTCAACATCCAAAACCGAAAGTCCGGGTTTTTGCGTAAACGAATTCCTTACTAATTCAGGCGAAATTTCATTTTCGGGGATAAATATCTACCCTGTCCCGGCAACCGGTGAACTGTTTATTGAAAAGAAAAATGAACAACCAATTAATAAACTGGAAATATACAACATGCTGGCGGAAAGAATTTATTCTGTAACTGATCTTAATCAGCAGGAAAAATTTGTCATTGACATTTCAGGATTCATTAAAGGTATCTATTTCGTTAAAATATACGAAGCAGAAAGAGTCGCTACTGTAAAAATTGTGATACAATAACTGCATAATAATTTCACCTGCAAAATAGTTTATAGTAATATCAGCCGTTTGTAATTCTGATGATAAATCGTTCCTGTACAGTAAAACAGACTGACAAAAATAAAAAAATGGCATACCTGAACACCATAATAATATTCTTAGCGCTGCTGGTTCTCTCCTGCGCCGAAAGCCCTGTTGTAGTAAAAGAATTCGTAGCACCTGAAAAGAAACTCATTCTCGACATTCAGCCTTTCGACGACCTGCCCGACAGCTACCTGAACTACGTTGATTCGGGTCTGAAGAAAATATTCACAGATGTCAGAATTTTAAAAGCGATTCCAATGCCATCTTCTGCATTAAATTACAACAAGACAAGGTACCGTGCCGATTCGCTGATAAGCTACCTGAGCAGGCTCACGCAGGCCGGGCATGTAACACTTGGACTTACGACAAAAGATATAAGCACGACAAAAGGCAACATTGCCGACTGGGGAGTAATGGGCCTCAGCTGGTGTCCCGGAAATTCGTGCGTTGCGTCATCGTTCAGGTTGAAATCGGGAAAGAAAACAATACAGCTTTTCAAGGTGTCCATTCACGAGCTTGGCCATACACAAGGCCTTCCGCACTGCCCTGTTGATTCATGTTACATGCGTGACGCAAAAGGGAAAAACCACACCGACGAGGAAACCTGTTTTTGTTTAATCTGTAAAATGAAATTAAAAGAAGCGGGATGGATACTGAATTGAAGGGTTGGTTTTCCAGTTTCTTTTTTATTGTTTCTACTTCAAGCCGTAAACTTAAATTGTCGGTTAGCGCTTGACGGATCTTTGTAAATATTCGCATTATATGTATATTCACATCTATTGCCTTTTCACTTGCTAAAACGCTTGACAGCATTAAAACCCCATGCTCGGTAAATGCCATTGGAGCATATCTTGTACCACCCCAACTTGAGGTGCCAAATTGGCGCCTCAAGTTTGTAAACTCCTGTTCGGTAAGTTCAAACATAAAAATCTTCAGGGAAACGCATAATATTTCTTCTGACCTGCCTTTTCAAATACTTCGTTTCTACTCCGTATAATTCGGCCAGATCGCTATCCAGCATTACTTTTTGGTCTCTGATAAAGTATATTTTATTGATGATTACCTCATCGGGTATCATTGGTAATTTACTTTCAGTCATAATGCTTTATTATGTTGCAAAAATAATATTTTTCTGGTCTCACAATTTGTGATACCTGGTTGATATCACAATTTGTGATTTCAAGTTTATCTATCGGATGTATCTATGTATCCAGGCTTTAAGATCTGATCTGATTAGAATCCCCAGTCGTACTTATCCATCTGCAAAATGCACCGGCCAAGAAGTTTTATTCCGGCTTCCACGTCTTCTTTATTGCACGATTCCACAACTGAATGAATATGACGTGTAGGTATTGAAACGGCGCCTGCAATGGATCCAAACGCTGTCATTCTCTGCATGTATCCGGTATCGGTACCGCCTGCAGGAAGCATTTCGCTCTGCCATTTTATTTTACTTTTTTTGGCCGTTTCACGCATGTAGTCAACCATGCGCATATCGGAAACTACCGAGCCGTCCATTATTTTTATTGCAATGCCATCGCCTAATTTCGAAACAGATTCATGCGAGGTTGATCCCGGGGTGTCCCATGCTATTGTCGTGTCTAACGCTATTGCAAAGTCGGGATTTATTCCCATTGTGGCAACCTGTGCCCCTCGCAGGCCAAGTTCTTCCTGTACAGTAAACACGGCATACAAATCATAGGGAATTTCCTTTTTATGAATTTCGCGGAGAACTTCGGCAAGCATAAAAACGGAGATCCTGTTGTCGAGAGATTTCCCATTAACACATTCACCCATCTCTATCAGTTGCTGGCAGCGGCATACGGGATTACCGACTTCGATTATTTTTTCCAGATCTTCTTTTTTCATTCCCGTATCAATGAAATAGCTTTCCATTTCAACAGGCTTTGTTTTTTCATCATTCTTCATCAGGTGAACGGGTTTTGAACCCATAACTCCCATGACATCTTTTTTGCCGTGAATTACCACACGTTGGGCGGTAAGGGTTTTAGGATCGAACCCGCCCAGAGGCAGAAAGCGTACAAATCCCTGCTCATCTATATGGCGGACTATAAAGCCGATCTCGTCCATGTGGGCAGCGACCATAAGTTTACGGTTCTTTTTTCCTTTTCTGAAAAGTATCAGATTGCCTAGTTTATCGGTAGTGCATTTGTCGGCGTATTTCGAAAGTTGTTTTTTCAGAAGTTCCCGGACAGGCGATTCAAACCCCGAGACACCCGGAGTTTCGCTGATCTTTTTCAGCAATTCAATATTCATACAAGGTATGATTTAATAAATGTTATTTCCTGTTTTGTCTTCAGGCTCACTTCCGCGCAGAGCATTATCATCGGTGATGATTTGAGTTTTGTAATAATATTTTTTGCAATCTCTGCGGATTTCTCACCTTCAGTTATAAGAATATAATGGAACATCTGCAACTTGTCGGCAAAGAAGCCGTTTGCATTTACGTTTTCAATAAGAAGAAGTTTGTTCCTATTTTCGTCGCTGGCGCGGAATGTCATAAAAGAGGGCTTGTCGTTCAGTTCTATCCGCTGTTTTATAACGGGTTCACCAAGTTCCAGCCCGGCATTCAGTAACCGGTTCAATTCCCAGCAAACGCTGAAAGGCTTTTCGTTAGAGGCAATGCCCACTATCCTGAAATCGTCCGGTTCGGGTGTCTCTATCTTTCTTTTTCGTGGAACGGGCATATGGTTGATGTTATTTTTTCAGAGTTCTCAGTCCTTTGCCTGTAAAATGAAGGGGCATCAGGTCAGAAGCCGAATTGACCACTGTAATACTTTTTGAACCGAAGAACAGGAGTCTTATCGGCTTTCCATAACGCACCTCATGTTCTATCATGACCTGCCTGCATGCACCGCACGGGTACACCGGTTCTGCCGTTTGTTTTCCGTTCGAAGTTGCGGCAATTGCCAGTTCGCATACGGCATCCCCGGGATGCTGCGACTGTATAAAAAACAATGCTACTCTCTCGGCACAAAGCCCGGATGGATAAGCCGCATTTTCCTGGTTATTACCGTTTACGATCTTGCCGCTTTCGAGACGCGCAGCAACTCCAACCCGGAATCCACTGTAAGGCGCATATGCATCCTTTGCGGCATCAATAGCACTTTTGATCAATTTCTTATCGCTTTCCTTAATTTCGCCCGGAAGATATACCCGGTACGAAAAGTCAACTTTTATTTGCTTCACCTTAA
>CAZEWB010000177.1:0-7156 GCA_964515655.1 uncultured Bacteroidales bacterium | reverse complement strand
CGGTTATTCGCAGAGCAGGCCCGAAAGATGATTGTGAAATGATAATTGAAGTAAATGAGAAACTGTCTGCTGAAGTGATTGAGATACCTGCAGACCTCATAGTGCTGATGGTGGGAATGGAAGCGCGCGAAGACTCCAACGAAGTAGCAAGGATAGTAAATATCAGCCAGGATAAAGACGGCTGGTTCATCGAAAGCCATCCGAAACTGGAACCCGTTGCAACCACTACCGATGGTATCTTTATCGCAGGAACGTGCGTAGCACCAAAAGATATTCCCGACACAGTGGCTCAGGCCAGAGCCGCCGCCGCCCGTATTTTAGCGAAAATATCAAAAGGGAAGATCGAAGTTGATGCCGTCTATTCGGAAGTCAACGAGGACATTTGCTCCGGTTGTCGTTTTTGTAATAAACTATGCCCCTTCAGCGCTATTGAATACAAAGAGACTGAGAAACACAGCCATATTATAAGCGCATTGTGTAAGGCCTGTGGCGTATGTGTGGCCGCATGTCCTTCGTCAGCAATTAAGGGACGTCATTTTACCGATTTACAGTTACAGGCACAGATCGATGGATTATTTGATCCCGTACAACAAGCAGAACAAAGTGTTTAAAAATTTGTATTTAAGGTAAAAAAAAAGTACTTTAGCATTGTATTTCAGCGAGTGTGTGCTCAGATCTCGTTGAAAAATATTTCGGAGTAATTAATCACAAAGTCACATACTATGAAAAAAAAGATTTTATTGGTCGATGATGATGAAGATCTTCTGAGATCTTTTCAGGTAATGCTTGAAAGCAAAGGATATGATGTAATAACTGTTTCCAATGGCAAAGAAGGCTTTGTAAAACTTAAAGAAGAAAAGCCGGACTTACTGGTACTGGACGTAATGATGGATTCCAATCTCGAAGGATATAACTTATTGCATAATATTAAAAAAGAGCCCGAATACAAAAAGTTGCCGATCATTATCCTTACAGGTATGGTCGATCAATTGGGCGTTAATCTTCGTTCGGGAGTGGAAGATGAAAAATTGCTGCCCAATGTCTGTTTTCAGGATAAACCTATAGATCCGCTGATTTTGGTGGAATTGGTAGAAGACATGCTTAAGGCGTGCACATAGGGGCGTTAACCTAAAAGACCTTCCGGATAATATTATCCGGAAAAAAAATAGTCTATCAGTAGTACGTTTTCTTGATTAAAAAAGGAAATATGTATTAATATGGATAAAAAGCTTGTACCGGCTCATGTCCTGTTTGCTAAATGGTTTATAAAGTTTAGATGGATCGCCATATGCCTGGTTGTCTTTTCAACATATATTGGTAAACATTTCTTTAATCTCTCTATTTGTGATGTCCCTATTTATATATTATCCATTATACTATTATTATTAAACTGTCTGCATACCTTTTTCCTGAAACAGGTCGTAAAAAAAGAAAGTGACAGAGTAATAGTCTGGATAAAACGCGAAATACATTTCCAGATCATTTCGGACCTGATGATACTAACCGTGATCCTCCATTATTCCGGCGGTATAGAAAATCCGATAATCTTATTTTACTTCTTTCATTTGATCATAGCCAGTTCAATATTTTCAACTCTCGAAAGCTATTTGCATGCCGCTTTTGCATTGATATTGATAATGTTATTGGTGCTTTTCGAATGTTATGGTATAATTCCGCATTATCAGTTGGAGGGCTTTGCAAAAGCAGATCTCTATAAAAACACAAATTATGTTTTCGGAGCGGGGACCATTTATATTATTACTTCAATTTTTCTGGTAAGCCTTACAAATATGATCTTTACGAAATCCATTAAGATTCAGGAAACATATATCAGGGCCAATACTGAGCTTGAAAATAAAGACAAATTACAAAATGAATATCTTATACGCGTTACACATGACATAAAGGGACATCTTGCTGCAATCATCAGTTGCCTGAAGGTGGTCAATACAAAGATGATGGGGCCGTTAAATGAAAAACAGGAAGAATTCGTAAAGCGGGCATACGACAGAACCGAACTGCTGGCAATTTTTGTAAAAGACCTCTTAAACCTTACAAAGAAAAGACTGAATCAGGATGGGGAATTTGAAGAGTTCTCGATCAGGGAATTAATTAATAAAGTTGCTCACCACATTGACATACTTGCAAAAGATAAATCTATAACACTAAATGTTTTTATTGATAATACTATTAATACAATTACCGGGAATCCGTTTACACTTGAGGAATTGTATTCTAATATATTGTTGAATGCTGTTAAATATACTCCCGCAAACGGACAAATTGAATTGATTGTCAGAAATCGTGTTGACCATATAATAACAGAAATTTCAGATTCCGGTATCGGGATCCCTCAGGAAGAGATCTCGAAGGTCTTTAATGAATTTTACAGGGCTAAAAATGTTCCGAAGGATATTGCCACCGGAACCGGGCTTGGTCTTTCTATTGTCAAGCAAATCGTCGAAACTCACAAAGGCAGAATATGGGTAAGAAGCGAGCTTGGAGTATGGACAAAGTTCATTTTCACACTTCCGAAAAACCCGAATAATGTCATTGATGAGAAAACGGACACGTTATCTCATTTTCCGAGGACAATAGAAGAATAATTATAAACCCAAATTAAGCATTTGTTTTTTCTAATTCTTAGGAATAGATGTGAATAAGACCCGGGATTCCAAAATCCAAGCCTCAAGCCCCAAGGGAATGTCCTTGGAATTTGGGGCTTGGTTCTTGAGCCTTGGGACTTTTTTTAAAAGCGTAATTTGGGCTAAAGTTTTATCCCCTTCAGCCACTCATACCACTTGTCCATTCCTTCGCCTGTTTTTGCAGAAACTTCGAAGAATTTAAGATGATGATTTACGCGCAATGCGTATTCTTTTGCTTTTTCAACTTTAAAATCAACGTATGGCAAAAGGTCTGTCTTGTTGATGATGCAGATATCGGAAGTGCTGAACATTGTCGGATATTTCAACGGCTTGTCGTCGCCTTCGGTAACGCTGATTATTACAACACGGTGCGCTTCGCCAAGGTCGAATAACGAAGGACAGACAAGGTTGCCTACATTTTCGATCACAAGAACGGAATTATCTGCAACCTCAAGTTTTTTTACAGCCTTGTTAATCATATCTGCATCCAGGTGACAGCCGTTGCCGGTGTTTATTTGTATTACCGGTGTACCCGTAGCATTAATGCGGTCCGCATCGTTCATTGTCTGCTGGTCGCCTTCGATGACGAAAAACTTAAGTTCCTTTTTCAGGTCGGTAATTGTTTTTTCAAGCAGGGTGGTTTTACCGGAACCGGGGGAACTGACCATATTCAAAGCTACAATGTTTTTTGCTTCGAAATACCCCCTGTTCTTTGCGGCCAGTAAATTGTTTGTGCTTAATACATCCTGTTCTATCAGTACTACTTTCGGGTGAGAGTGATCATGGGATTCAGAGTGAGAATCTGAATTAGGATTAGGATGAAGATTAGGATGGGAGTGAGCCTCATGTTCGTGCTCATGTGTGTGCGGGTGCTTGTGATCGTGAGCGAAATCATGATCGTGCACATGAGGGTGTTCGTGAGTATGAGACTGATCGTTTTCATGTTTATGCGGGTGAGTGTGGGTGTGAACATGATCGTGTTGCCCCTGTTCATTTTCTTCTCCCGGTTTTTTATAGGTTATCTGGTCGTTTGTCTGGCCGCAGCCGCAAGTGTCACACATATCTTAGTTTTTTACAAAAGTAAATAATAAAAGTGATTTGCAGCCCATCTTAAATAATTCACTCCAAAAATTTATACAACTTACGACCTTGCCGCCAACCCGTTTATAAAAAAATCAGGTTATAGGTTAAACGGTTGTGCAGATGGTATAGTCAATGGTTTATTGGTTGAGGTTTTTAACAACGGACCAGTGACTTTCAACCAAACCAGCCGCCCAACCCATAAACCATTTACAAAAATACGACAATTTACACCGTTTCAAGTATTGTTAGACGCGCATATGTGTCTGTATATGTGCATTATCAGATTATTACTAAAATTCTATTGACTTGTATTTGTTTTTTAATTTAAAATTAATTTAATTTTGTTCATAAACTCATTAAAACATTCCTGTCATGAAAAAAGTATTCATTCTCTGGGCAATTCTTACTTTATGTTTTGAATTGCAGGGTTTTTACTGTTTCGCTCAACCCGGAAATCTTGATTTGACCTTTTCCGGCGACGGAATCCAATTTACTGCTATTGGGAGCGGTAATGACGTAGCATACTCTGTAGCCGTGCAGCCCGATGGAAAAATAGTTGTGGCAGGGTATGCAACCGTTGGAACATATGCCGATTTTGCCGTAATACGATATAATAGCGATGGCACCCTGGACAATACTTTCAGTGATGACGGAAAACAAACTACCCCTGTTGGCACTCTTGATGATGGGGGAAGTTCAGTCGCCATCCAATCTGATGGAAAAATTGTGGTAGCCGGAACATCGTACATGACCAATAATGATTTTGCAGTAGTCCGCTATAACAGCGACGGAACTCTTGATAATACTTTCAGCGGAGACGGAATTCAAACAACTGCAGTGGGAGGTACCAGTGATTTTGGTTATTCGGTAGCCATACAACCGGATGGAAAAATTGTGGTTGCCGGTAATTCTGCCAATGGTGTTTATACTGATTTTGCCGTAGTGCGATATAACAGCGACGGAAGCCTGGACAATACTTTTAGTTCCGACGGTATTCAGACAACTACTATCACGAGCGGTACTGCTTACTGCCGTTCAGTCGCCATTCAGCCTGATGGAAAAATTGTGCTCGGAGGCAACTCGTGGAACGGTTCATATTACGATTATACCGTGGTTCGTTATAACAGCGACGGAAGTCTGGACAATACTTTTAGCAGCGACGGAATACAAACAACGAATATCGGACCCCAGTCCGATTTTGGTTATGCTGTCGCCATTCAGTCCGACGGGAAAATAATATTGGCTGGTTATGCTTTCGGATCTAACTGGGATTTTGGTGTGGTTCGCTATAACAACGACGGAAGTTTGGATAATACTTTCAACGGAACCGGAATACAAACAACAGATATTACAAACAATGACGATCAGGCATATTCGGTTAAAGTCCAGCCTGACGGAAAAATAGTGGTAGCAGGAAGGGCATCTTATAATTTTGGCATAGTGCGCTATAACAGCGACGGAAGCCTGGACAACACCTTCAGCGGAGACGGAAAACAAACCACGTATCTTGGCAGCAGTTATGGTTACTCCGTAGCCCTGCAGTCCGATGCGAAAATAGTAATGGCAGGCAACTACTATAATGGAACCAATAATGATTTTGGAGTAGTAAGGTATTTAGGAATGTCAGTAACCCTTGATTCCGGCCTAGTCGCTCATTATCCTTTCAACGGCAATGCACATGATGAAAGTGGAAACGGTCATGATGGGACCGTGAATGGTGCGACACTTACTATAGACAGAGCCGGTAATGTTAACAGAGCCTATAGTTTTAATGGAGATGATTACATTGCTTTGGCTAATAACATGGATTTTGGGACGCAATTAACTTTTTCAGCCTGGGCGAAATGGGACCAGCTTTATGATTATGGAGATATTTTCGGTTTTGAAAAACTTATCGAGGGTGGTTGTTCCTTTGCTGATGGAAGATTAGCTTTTGGTGTCGGGAACGGCAGCAGCTGGGGAAACGATGTAATAGCTCCCGCCGGTACTGTCACAACCGGTCAGTGGTATCACATCTGCGGAACTTATGACGGAACTCAGACAAAGCTTTATATTAATAATGTATTAATAGGTACAGCTATCAATTCAGTTTCAATTCCTGCTGGATTATATAATATCGGATATCGTTATGTATATTTTCATACAGGCTCTATTGATGACATCAGGCTGTATAGCCGGGCTTTGAATGATGCGGAAATACAGGCATTATATAATGACTCTTCTCAATTTTCAGGTATCCCTGTCGCTGCATTCACAGCAGATGATTCTACGATTACTGTCGGCTCTTCAGTGACTTTTACGGATAATTCCACACCTTATCCCACAAGCTGGAACTGGAGCTTCGCGGGCGGCACGCCTGCTACTTCAACTCTGCAGAATCCTGTTATTATATATAATATGCCGGGACTTTATGATGTCACTTTAATAGTAACTAATGTTTCCGGCAGCGATACGCTGACAAAAACAAATTATATTACAGTAAACGAACCCGGTTGCAATATTGGTTATGGCAAAACATACCATGCAAGCAGCAATGAAACCAATGCTCACTTCGCCTTTGACTGCGATTACTGCACTTCATGGAATTCAGGAAATTATGCACCTGCATGGATTTCCGTTGACCTCGGCTCTCCTCAGACTGTAGATTCCATCCGATTTACGCTTTGTCAATACCCTGCAGGCAGCACTGAGCATATAATTTACATTTCTCCCGATATGAGCACATGGACACCTGCTGATACACTGGATATTTTCGGCGCTGACGGATTGATTTATACTGAACATTTTTCACTTCCGCTAGTGAATGTAAGAGGAATAAAAATCCAGACCGCTTATTCACTATCCTATGTTGCCTGGTTCGAAATTGAGGTTAATCCTGAAACTGCGCCTACCGGCTTAGCTGAATTCTCCATACTTCCCGATACCACTGTAAATTTCTGCCTGGGCGGCTCCATCCAGTTTACAGCTACCCCTCCTGCAACTGCCCCTTTCCTTTATCAGTGGTATGTTGACGATAATCCTGTGACAGGTGCAAACTCTCAAAACTATACTGCGACGCAAGAGGGAGTGTATTCCGTTATCGGCGAAATCGGAGGATGTGCAGCCCACTCTGTAAACAATCCTGTAATAACCATTTCAGGTGCAGCTCCGGATACTGCCTATATTACATCTTCCGGAAATACAACATTCTGTGAAGGCGATTCCGTCATACTTTCAGCCAACTCATGTCCAGGATGCACTTTTTCCTGGAATAATGGAGAAACAACATCTTACGTTACTATTACTCAAACAGGTCTGTATGATGTAACTGTCACGAATAGCTGCGGTTCAGCCGTTTCTTCTCCTTTATTTGTGACCGTGAACAGTACGCCTGGTCCCGTAATTTCTGCAAACGGTCCAACTGAATTCTGCCAGGGCGATTCTGTGAT
>CAZEWB010000176.1:3889-7167 GCA_964515655.1 uncultured Bacteroidales bacterium | reverse complement strand
TGTGTTGGGTGTGTTTGGGTTGTGTGGTGGCGCCATTGTCCCAATTGAAAGTGTATGGCTGAGTTCCACCATTAACAATAGTGAGTATAATTCCACCCGGAGTTCCGTAGCAAGGTGTGTTGGATGCATTCATAATAATATCAACCGGGTAAGGTTGCGAAAGGGAGACAGAAATACTTGTGGCGCAACCGTTGTAATCAAGAATTGATAAGTTGTACGTGCCGTTGCTGAGCGAGTCAATATCAGGAGTTGTGTAGCCGCCGGTCCATGAATAAGTGATGGGAGTATTACCGCCTGTAACTGTAGTATTTATTGCTCCGTCACTTTCGCCGAAACAACTTATCGGGGAGGTAACAGTATCAATTATTAAGCTATCAGGTTCGGTGAGTGATACAGTAATTGAATCGGTGCAGCTGTTCTGGTCGGTAACGGTTACAAAATAATCACCAGCCGCCATATTTATCAGACTAGTTGATGAAGAGCCGTGTTGCCAGTCATATGTATATGATCCGGTTCCTCCGGTTGTGCTTACTGTTATAGTGCCGTTATTCTGTCCGTGACAGAGCGGGGTAGTGGTAACCGGTGTGATCACAAGTTCATCAGGTTCGGTTATTTCGAAATATCCGCTGCTGGCACATGTATTAACATCTGTTACGGTATAATTGTATGTTCCTGCATGAAGAGTATCGACTGAAATATTCACCGGGTTTCCTGAGCCGCTGACTCCGTTTGACCATGCATAATTCATATTTCCTGTTCCTGTTGCAGTAAATGTAATATGACCATCTCCCGACCCATTGCATGTGGCGTTCTGTGTAACGTTTGCTGTAACTGAAGGCGCTCCCAGATTACTGACTGCATAAGTGGCAGTGAATGTACATCCGCCGTCATCAGTAACAGTTACAGGGTAATTTCCTGTTCCCAGCGCAGTGACAGAAGAAGTTGTCTGGCCACCTGACCAGTAGTAACCGTAATTTCCCCATCCACCGCTCACAGTGAGGGAGATTGAGCCGTTTGATGAACCGCATGTTGCGTCTGTGACAGTTGGAGTGACCACGATCTGTGCCGGAACCTGTACTGTATCTATAGTAGATACTGAAACACATCCGTTCTGGGTTACAATAAGACTAACGGGGTATGTACCTGTTCCCGGATAAATCACTAACTGGGGTCCTATTCCTACCCCGGGAGAAGCATTTCCTGATCCGAAATTCCATGTGAAAGTACACGAGGGATTACCTGTTCCGGTATATGTAAGGACTGCAGAAGAAATATTACACGAGGGTTGTGTAACTATAAAGTCGGATGTTGGTATAGGATTTACATTTACTGTAACCGGCCATCTGTGGCCTTCGCACTGTCCCGTATGTGCCATCCAGTATGTTGTTGTGTCTGACAATACAGGAGTTGTGTAACTATTGTTGCCTGTTACCAAAATGCTTCCACCTGTCTGTGCACTATACCAGTTGAATGAACCATAACCTGAAGGTGATGTTATTGTGAGCGTTGAAGTGTTCCCGTCACATATCGTAGCGCCTGAAGCAACAGGTGTGGGTTCTCCCAGCATGTAAGCATAAGGTGAAAAATCAGTTGGCATATTAACGGTCAGACTTCCACCTGAAGCTGCGCCGGTTGGCGTAAGCACAAAATTCCAGTTCACAGGAATATTAGTTCCGCGGTTTGCCATTATTCCGCATTCATTCATGCCGGAAATAAAATCACTTGTAAGGTTATATGTAAACTGAATTGTTCCGGCCGGAGTTCCGCCTCCCGGAAGTATCTTTACCCACCAGTCGGCATAATAACCGGTATTGGTGATACTGTCTTCGCATATAATAACATTCGCAGTTCCGTTAGTTGCCGTTATATTCAAAGTAATTGGCCTGTAGTATGAACCTATGCTGTTAGATACTCCGACAGGAAATACATAAGTGTCTGCTGCGACTGCACGGCGCAGGTTGCCTTTTACATAACTTGTGGGAGAATATCCGGCAGGTAAGGCCTGCGCAGTGATTGAATTTGTCAGGTAGAGTTCGTTATTCAGAGCGCCATTACGAGTGTATAGTATTCCATTTGTAAGTGTAAGGTCATATGTTACGACAGTGTTTACGGCAAGTCTTACACCACCGCCTGTGTTGTTAATTGTAAGTTTATACAGAGTATCACCTCCTGTGTTCAGCATCTGGTTTGTAAGCGAAGTCCCGTTCATAATAAGACGTCCCTGAGATGCAGTGAAAGTAGCAGTGGTATTAATTGTGAAGTTGCCGCCTACCCATAATTGCCGTGTACCATCTACATCCCATATTCCTGATGTAACTGTAAAATTATTTGTCACATACAAATGTCCCAGAGTGTTGGAACCTAATGATGCCGGGCTGACTATTCCGGTTATACCGGGAATAAATGCACTTACTTTATTAACGCTTAAATTGAAGAATTTATTTACAGAAGGATTATCCACGGATATTTTTTGATCATATGGCTGACATGAACTATAAGTATCAATCATTGCATTGACTGTGCTGCCTTCGCAAACAAAAGTTCCATTGCATGTGAAATCACCATACAGATAAATTGTTTTAACTCCGCCAAGCAATGTGGCACCGGCATTAATAACTACATGATTCAGATAAAAACTGAAGACGCCGCTCAACTGAGTATAACCATTGAATGTAACAGTAGAGGTGGGATAGCTAGCGGAATTTCGGGCAAAAACCCCGTTTGCAATAAAATTTCCTGTAATTATAGTATTGGTCTGGTGAAGTGAGACTCCTTTTCCGGTAGCATTGTTTGTATTACTGGAGATCAGGTTGCAGAATGTCGGAACTGTACTACCTCCTATTCCCTGGGCATCGTTTCCGTTAAAGTTGAAAGTAGAAGTACCTGAATTAAAAATTCCCGTGCAGTAAAAAAAACCGGTTAAGTATACTGCTCCGGTATTTCCGTTAAAAGTTCCGTAAATATTAAGATGGCCTCCAAGAATGCCGTTCCCTGCAAGAGTCAATGTATCATCATTCAGGTTAAAAGTTCCGGTAGTGTTGATAGTCATTTTGTAAATAATTGTATTCGTATTAAGGTTTATAACTGCACCATTAACGATTACAACAGAGTCATTTGCTCCCGGTACGACGCCTCCAACCCATGATGTACCGCTCGTCCAGTTTCCGGTAACAGCATTACTTGTGACAGTAGCAGAAAAGGCTGCCGATGCGAAAAAGAGAAATGTAATTATTATTAAATATCTCCTCAAGCCATAATTAAACATGGCTGATAACACC
>CAZEWB010000176.1:0-3879 GCA_964515655.1 uncultured Bacteroidales bacterium | reverse complement strand
GTGTTGGGTGTGTTTGGTTTGTTTGTTTTTAGCAAAAATAAAAAAAAACCGGCTGATTTCAGCCGGTTTTACAGTAAAATTTTGAAAACATTATTTTATTTCGCCCTCAAAACGCAGAATGATTGTTGAATTATCAGGATCGTTTGTGATTACAGTTATTGTCTTTGATTGTTTTCCTGTTCTTCCGTTAGCATCAAAAGATGCCTTAATTGCACTTGAAGCTCCGGGTGCAATTTCCGTTTCTGAAGGCGCTATTGCTGTGCAGCCACATGCAGCTTTAACTTTACGGATAAGGAGAGGGGATTTCCCCGTGTTGGTGAATTTGAATTCCATTTCTTTCTTTTCGGTTGCGGCAATATCACCAAGTACAATACTGGTAGTTTCGAAAGTAGCTTTTGGAGCATTTGCTTTCTGTTCAGGGGTCATCGAAGAAAAGTCTTCTTCTATAGTAGCGCTGATGCTTAAAACGTTCTTGGGATCTGCAACGCCGTTAAATAACATATCCACTCTGTCCATAATAAAGCCCCAGTCTTTTACCTTTGTTGCGTCATAAGTGGCAACTATATTACCTTTCTGGTTGGGTTTTAATGTAGCGGGTTCGGTCTTTATAGTGATCTGTGCAGGAACCTTGTCAAATGTTAATGTAAGAGGCGCTGTACCAATATTTAATATCTGTAATGAGTCGGTTTTTACCTGGTTATTGAAAACCTTGGTAAATGCAAGGTGATTTGATTTCATACGCAGATCACCTATAAGTTGCGGGTAATCGTCTTCTATAGTTTTGGGACGTGGAATCACTTCACCCTTGATGATCATAACAACCGTTGCATTTTCTGCATTTGAAGTAACTGTAATTGATTTGTTAAAAACTCCCGGGCGGTTCTTGGGGTCATAAGTGGCTTTAACAATGCCGGTTTTTCCGGGAAGGACAGGGTCCTTTGTCCAGTCGGGTGTTGTACAACCGCACGAAGCCTTGACATTTGATACAATAATTGGACTTCCTCCGGTGTTGGTAAACTTAAACTCATAAGTAATCGGACCTTTTTCTTCGTTCACTTTACCGAAATCATGTTCGGTTTTTTCAAAACTGATCGTAGGAGCTTTGGTCTGTGCGTTGGCACATAATCCTGTGATCAGAAGCGCTGCAACGAGCGAAATCCATTTTGTTTTCATACCAAAAATTTTTTTCAAATTTAATCAGAAATCAAATGTAAGACAATTTTCGTGCATTTTAGTTGCCTGCATTAACATTGTTTAACCGACTTTATTAATCTGCAAAGATTATTCCATTGTATGAATTGCTCACTGCCTTTTAATTCCGATTCCTGAAAGGCCTATAAGAGTGAAAGTTATTATTCCATTAATAATAAGCAATTCGTATCCCAGTTCATACCCGTTAAAAAGTTGTTTGGAGTACATACTTAAGAAAAAGCAAATAATGGGAGAAAAGATAGCAATGAAAGGAACCAAGCGGTCGTTGACCGGGCGTTTTGTGAACAAACCGAAAGCATATAGTCCCAGTAACGGGCCATACGTGTAGCCCGCGACAGTGAGAAGTTTGCCAATAACAGCCTGATCGTTCACTGCTTTAAAAATGACAATTATTAAAAGCAATAACAAGGCAAACGAAAGGTGAACCCTGTATCGGATATTGCGGGTTTGTTTTTCTCCGAGTTTTCTTTTATTCAGTCCTAAAAAGTCAACGCTGAACGAAGTGGTAAGGGATGTCAGAGCGCCGTCGGCACTTGGAAAAGCAGCAGAGATCAATCCTATAAGGAAAACAATACCTACGGCAGGAGTGAAATATTTAAGTGCAAGCATGGGAAAAAGATCATCAGTCGTTTTCGGGACTTCGATATTGTTAGCCCCGGCATATAAATAGAGAAGAGAGCCAAGAAACAGAAACATGAAAATCACAATTACCGATATCACCGAAAACGTGAACATATTTTTCTGAGCATCGCGGAGATTTTTGCAACTAAGGCTTTTCTGCATCATCTCCTGATCAAGGCCTGTCATGGTAATGGTAATGAACATACCTGCAAAAAACTGTTTTAAAAAATGTCGTTTATCGTTCCATTCGTCTGCAAAGAACATATCCGACATATTCGATATCCTTACCTTATCTATAAGCTGCGGAAAACTGATATCCATGTGATTCGAAATAAACACAATTGTCAGCACCACTGCTGTAAGCATGCCGATCGTCTGAAGCGAATCTGTCCAGACAAGGGTTTTTACACCGCCCTGGTATGTATATAGAATAACGAGTGTAATAAATATCAGAACTGTTAACCAGAAAGGAACATTCCATGCGTCAAAAACAAAGATCTGAAGTACATTTATTACAATGTACATACGGAAAGCAGCGCCAAGACTCCGTGAAATGATAAAGAACATTGCACCTGTTTTATACGACCAGAAACCAAAACGTGTTTCGAGATAAGAATATATGGATGTAAGGTTAAGGCGATAGTATAAGGGCAGGAGAACTGTAGCAATAACAATGTATCCGCACAAATAGCCAAAGGCCATCATCATATACGAGAACTGAGTAACGCCGACCCATCCCGGAACTGACATGAATGTAACTCCTGACAGAGTTGTGCCTATCATTCCAAAAGCGACCACAAACCATGGCGAACTGCGGGCTCCCCTGAAAAAAGCATCTGAATTCGCACGCCGCGAAGTTATTACCGACACGAATATCAGTATCGCGAAATACACAGTGATAATGCTAAATACAAGCAGCGGTGACATAGATAAATTTTGGTAAAACTAAATAATAATAATGAAAGGTGGAAAATAGTAGATTATTTATTAAAATCTTTCCCCAGAAAAGACCGTACGATCCTGAAACCAACCAGACCTGACTTTGTATTCATATCGATCCTGGTTCTCTCATTAAAGCCTTTGCTGTTTTTCCATGATCCACCCATAATATACTTTTCACTAAGATCACTGTTATCGGAGCATGACCATTCTGAAACATTTCCTGAAACGTTGCATAATCCAATTTTTCCTTCTTTATAGTATTTTACATCTCTTATCTCAGGCTCAGGAGATCTTTTTAAAGTTTCACATTTCGAAGCGGCATAACACCATTCTTCAAGTACTGGCAGCCTGTAATCCTGAATTAAAGCATCGTTTTTAGTTTTATTTATTTCGTTTTCTTTTGTTGTTTTCCATAGACAAAAATACCTTGCTCCTATAAAAGATACGCCGACAACGGGATATTCATCAAAATCGGGATTTGTAAAATAGTTTTTGTACTTATTGTAATTCTCATCACCCGGCATATATTCTTTAGAAAGAGCAAGAGTGTCAAGGGATATATCATTTAATATTTCGCCATATATGGTTTGCCTGGGAGTTGTAACCGGGGTTCTTTTATCATTAACATAACCATTCCATTCATTCCATTTAATCACTTCATTAAGATGTGCTTTTGCATAATCGGTGAATTCCCTGTATTCCTTGTTGGTTATTTCACTACTCATCCAGAAAGAAGGAAGAGAAACGGTTTCAGTTGAAGTATCCTTTTGCATTTTAAAAGAGCCCTGGGGAATAAAGACCATACCTTTTGGCTGGGATTCGTACCATGCTTCTCTGCCGCCTTTCATGAGTATAGAATCCTTTTGGGCAGAAACATTAAAGGTAAAGAAAACTGTAACTAATATATGTAGAACAATTATTTTTTTGCTCATAACCTGTACCTTGTTTTCATAAGACATAAAATTTAAGGAAAAACAAAGATAAAAATTATTTATGAATAATAATGTCTTAATTGTACAACTGTTACGGTTCAGTATACAATTGCAACAGTTTAATTATCCCATATTATGCAATAGGATTTATTCTAATATGTATTTTACAAAT
>CAZEWB010000175.1:0-7189 GCA_964515655.1 uncultured Bacteroidales bacterium | reverse complement strand
CCCGGCAAATCGTCTCTTGAAATTTCAGTTTTCTGGTTTCTTATTTCATATTCCCTTACTTCTCTGCCAAACAAGTCGTAAATTTTCAATTCACAATTTTTATTTACTCCGCTTATGATTTGTAAAGTTGTTGAATTGCTGAAAGGATTCGGATAAATATTAATATTGTTTGTAGTTGATCCTATCTCAGGCACAGTCAGCAAAGCATTAAATTTAAATGTATAAACTCCAGCAGAAGTCAGCACATAAACATAAGGGGGTTTTACATCCAAATGTTTTGCAGCCCAAAAGCAAAAATTATATGCTGAATCTAATAAAACCGGAGATATTGGATTAGTTATATCATATACAAATAAAGCATTTTGGGTTAGAACAAATAAAAAATTATCCCAACCAATAACATCCATTGTTTGGGTGTTAAGCATACAGTTTTCGCTAACAACATTAACTAAAACAGGACTGCCCGGATCTGAAACATTTAGAATGACAAGCGAAGTGTCGTGTGCGACATAAGCAATATTGTTTTTAACAAATACCGCCCGGGTATGCGCGGTCTTTCCCGGATTATTATACTCTACCCAATTACTTCCTGCGAAAACAGGAGCAGAGGGATTACTTACATCAATAATATAAAGCCCTGTTATTGGAATTATACTATCATAACTACAACTGTCAGGAGAACTTGCTGCGATGTACGCATAGTTACCGTCTTTATATATCCCGCGACACTGTGTCGGAATTGTAATTTTACCCAATTCAATTAAGGAATCAGGGTTTGAAACATCAATAATTCTTAATTCAGGATTTGCACTGGTGTGATTTTCCCATAATTCAGTTTCAGCATTAGACTGCCCTGCAATAATGTATGCTAAGCTGTTTGGTGCATCAACAAATACCTGTACATCCTGATTTAATGAGTCGGTTGGGCTCCAACCCATTTGTATTGGGTTATTTGGGTCTGAAATATCAAAAACAATTAGCCCACCGCATGGAATCGAATCAGGATAGTTTTGTTGGTTCCACCCCATTGCACAATATGCATAATTACCTTCAACATCAATTCCCCATCCCTGACCTTTTACATGTGTTCGTTGTGATATTGCAGCGAGTGGATCAGGATTACTCATATCAAGCGTATATAATTGCATATAATCCCATATTGTGGTGAAAACAAACGAAGTATCGGAAGCACTAATGTCACGCCAGTCGTGTCCTAAAGGAATTGTGTCAATAAGTATTGCATTACATGAACTATCTGTTAAATCAACTGTATAAGTAGCGTACCAGTCAATCCAATAAAGAAAAGCATAATGATTAAAAACTCTCATTTCAAAATTTGTATTGTCTATTCGCTTACAAAGTGATAATGTCGTATCATTGGTTATACTTATTATATAAAGTTTGTTAAGTATGCCAGGTGAATAATCAGTTAATAAAAGATGCTCTCCTGTACTGTCTATATCAATATCACCACTCCATCCATAAATGCCTGCGTCTGTCCATGCTGTTGCGAGTTGAGGATTTGATGGATTTGAAACATCAACTATTTTTATATGATTATTGGGATGAACAAACCGGGAAGCAACATAAATATAATTATTCCGCTTTACCATAGAAAACAAAGGAGTCATCAGAACAACTGCGTCTGCATTACATTCCCCTATATTTATGCTACTGATATGTTTTATACTGTCAGGATTTGATATGTTAAAAATATGCAACTCTGTCGTATCAGGAACACTACCTCGAGGACCCATTGTCAGGTAAAGCAAGGTGTCGGAAATTATAAATCTTTTTGCCTCAAAGGCAGAATGAGTAAAACCTGTTTCTAAATTAATCGAATCCAATATCGTTTTTGAATTTAAATCTATTGAGGTAAGATATATTGAATCAGTAGAAATGGAGGTTGAAATAGCGTACAAGATGGTATCTTTTTTTTGCAGATTCCTATGTTGGAATTTTTTAGCATAAGCATTTCCGATTGCTGTTGGATTAGTGGGATCGGAATTAAAGTCAATATTTCTTATTCCTGCACCACTCCATGCGGCATATCCTATACTTCCTGAAATAATTAATTCGCTTAAATCTAATAAAGGAGGAGTAATGTGTGCAATTATTGTTGCATCGGCAGGATTTGAGAAATCAAGGACAATAAGACCACCTAAATCACACAAATAAAGGTAATTGCCATACTCTGCAACATCAGTAGGTGGGCAATAACCAATTCTGGAAATATACTCAAGAGTATCCTGCGACTTTGCATTGTATGAGAATAAAAATACAACGATAAATACAATAAATGTTACCCTTAAACAGGCAGTTATTGATCTTATTTTTACCATGACTATTATGTTTAGGTTCATTAATTATTGTACTATTAGTTTCCCTGATGAAATAAATTGCTTGTTATCCGTCACCTGATAGAAATACATTCCGCCTGGTAAATTTAAATTAATTTCAGATTTTGAATTTTGAATATTAAATTGAGACATTATATTTCCAAGTATATCAAAAATAATTAAATCGTAACTTGCAATTCTTTCATTGTTAAATTGAATGGTAGTGTAATTGGTGCAGGGGTTGGGATATATTTTTACAGTTTCTGAATTAATATTATCTTCATTTATTAAAGCGGTATTGCATTGTGAAAGCCAGAGCGGGAGTGCGGGACGGTCATTCCCAAGGGAATCCCTCAAAGCTAAACTTTTAAACAGTAACATTTCAGCAGTATTGGTTGTATCCATCAAATAATTTAAAAAAAGCCAGTTCACCACTTCAACATTTTTTCCGGAGATGATGGAGAATATTTTATCGACATAATCCATTTGCTCTGCAGGAGAAGCATACCATTGGCCGATGAGCGAATCTCCGGGCCATCCGGTTTCGGTGATAGCAACGGGTTTGTTTCCCATTCTGCTAAAGATAGTATCCAGATAATTAACAGGAACACTATTTGCATGAGCATAATTAAAAAACGGATAAACTGTAAGTCCTATAATATCAATTTTGCCGGTATCAAGAGCATTAAAAGCATTCCAGTATGGAGTATTAAATCCTACAAAATTTCCATTTCCTGAAAGATGCTCATAATTAAATGTCGTTCCTACTTTGGAAGAAGGTGAGTGAACTTTTATTGAATCATATGCCTGATTGTAAAAAGCTATCCAGTTCAGGTAATCGGCAGAATCCTGCGCCCAATATATACTGATCTCATTGCCGATAAAAAAATATGCCGGCATTAAAGAATCTGCAGCATTAATAAGCATCTGCAGGAAAAGATCCTTTGCTGCGGAATTTGTCCAATTGTTGGTAGTATCGCCGGGAACATTCAGATAGAGCATGGGATAAGTAGCCCATCCGAAATTTATCATATCAACATATCCAAAAGGCGATGGTTGTGCCATGCAAACTAATTTATGCAGACCGGGAATTTGTCCGCTGGAATTTAAACTGTCGCGCCAACTGCTGTTGGCAAACACTACGCCGCCATTACAGGTATTGGCAACTTCCTGCAGAAATGGCGCAATTGAATCATAAATATTTGGATGCCCTTCGGGTGAAAAGCCATAACCAAGTTTGCCCTGATAGTTTCCTTGCGCCAATGAAGTAAGGGAAAAAACAGTATACAATAAAAATACAATGCTCTTTTTCATTTTATCACCTCCAGTTTTTTGGTTTGAATGAAATTATTACCTTTCACTTGCAGGAAATAAATTCCAGCTGGCAAATCAAGGCTTATAGTTTCCTGAACGGATTTTAAAGTTTTTTCAAAAACAATATTTCCAAACACATCAAAAATTTTCAAATGTAATCCATAAACCGCTGACCGGATATTTATAATATTACTGCAGGGATTGGGATAAATTTCTAAAAAAGGCTCTTCGCTGATATCGTTAACTCCCAAATAACATCCATAGGCTGCCAGTTGAGAAGCCAAACTGTTTCTGCGTTTAGTGATGAAGGATTTCAATCCGGGAATAGTATCGGTCCCTGTTATTACATCTATATTGATGTTATCCTCAAACTGCTGATTCGTATAAAGATAGTTAGTGTCGGCGTATACATATGGGCGTATAAGGTTTGCCAGACTGTCAATTATCGGGTCAAAATAAGCATGAGAAAAATAATTGCTCGTATAATTGCAAACGGTGTTCACATAGTTATTATTGTAAGTATTGTTTTGCAGCATTCTTTTGTTCAGCGGGCGGATTAACGGGCTTGGGGGGACAAAAAGTATGCTCAGATCTTCAATTGGAGAAACCATCTGTTTATTTCCTCCGAACGTTCCGTTAACATCCCAGATAATAAAATCAAACTTGTTTGTAGCAGTATTGTGATAGATATAATAATTATGTCCTGTACCCATATACGAATCAAGTGTTACAAAAATATTATTGGCAGCCCAACCTTCAATCCATTCTGTACTGTTCAAAACAACTTCAATCGAATCGTAAAAGTTTGCGGAGGGAGTGTTATTTATTTCGTCAATGAGATGCACAAGGTCGGTCCAGTCGTTTTCGGTCTCATTAGTTTTGAGTTCATAGCTGTGGTAATAACCGGCCGGGTTGCTACCAAACCATTCCAGTGTACCGCTGGGATCGCCTTTAAAAAGATTGCCTCCGTCATTTCCGTATTTATTCTCCAGAAATGTTTTATTAACCTGTTCCACCAGCGTATAAAATCCCCACAGCGTGTCATTTATATATAGGTTTGTATATGTTGCGCGCGGAGCCTCAATAGCAACTTCCCTGCAGAAATCAAGAAATATTTTTTCGCGCATCATCGTGGGATCACTGGCACCATTGTTCAGGTTGATGACTTTCAACCCGTCATATTTCTGACCGCTCACAAACTCATTGAAATCGATCTTGAATGAATTCTTTAAACTATCCTTACTGAAAGATGAATTACCTTTAAACTGGATTCCTACGGAATTAATGTAAGTACCGTCAATATCCACATCGCCAAGCATCTTTTTATCCAATGGTTTATACATCACCAGCGAATCCCACCAATTGATCTGGGAAAAATAAAATTTTATCGTGTGAATGTCGGGTGAGAAAAAGACGGCATCGCCCGGATTCTGGGAAAAAGAAACGAATGAAGTAAAGGAAATAACAATAATCCCGAAAAATATTCTTTTCATTTTATCACCTCCAGTTTTTTGGTTTGAATGAAATTATTGCCTTTCACCTTCAGGAAATAAATTCCGCATGGTAAATCCAGATATAATGTTTCGTGTTTGCTATTTAATGTTTTTTCAAAGACAATATTACCAAGCATATCAAAAATTTTCAACTGGCAATTATTATCGGGTAACTGCAGGTTAACGGTGTTACTAAAGGGATTGGGATAAACCAATACATTTTCAGGATTGTCGTTTTTCTCTTGAACATTTGTGTTAATACAACCATTCAAACAATTATTTGCAGCTATAAATAGTGATTGTGCTGCTGTATTAGCGCTGGCAGAGTTAATGTCGTCTGAGTACACCTGCAGATAGTTCAATTGGTAAGTTCCCGTATTTCCGTTCCCGAAAGCATTACCACAAGAGGTGCTGTCGAAAAAAACAGCAAGCACTTTTCTTACAGCTGAATCAGCAGTAATTCCGGTACAAAAAACGGGGACAGCACAACTGTCGCACCCCATACTGTTGGGAAAAACGGTTGCCGGGGCTGCAAACTGAGCGCCTCCTTTGACATTGTACAGAGTCATTTCTTTTACCTTCGGAACGTCATCCGGATAGTTATGGCAGGCCATAAGACCACTTGTTTGAGTTCCTTTTAAATTATTGTTGTAAGGAACCGTTTTGAAATATTCCAGAATCGTATCTCTTGCTTCTTCCGGTGGATTTGAAATAAAGAATATCAGGGCATTTGCCATTGTAACTATAATAGTTTTGTTCGTAAATATCTGGTCATATAATAAAATAGAATTTTCCCATTCTTCAATAAAAGCCAGATTGGAACCCCTGCGTGGATCACCAAAGGAATAGAAGAGTTGAAGAATATCTCTCCATTTACCCGGACTGGTCCACTCAGGCATAGTCATTTCGCAGGAGACAGATGTCGGCCCCCCAAGCGCAACTGACACCACGGTTGAATTACCATTATATTTTTGTGCCAGTGCAATAAGAAAATTCTGCCACTTTTGTTTGTACAAACTATTCCATGGCAAAGGGAACCACAAAGTATCACCCTGATCAACGCCATAAGGAACGATCATTTTAAGCTTACCGCAAAGAGATGGTATAGGAGGAGGAGTGATTAAATCGTCTTCACAAGAATCTATTTGCGACATAACCCAGTCGGGAGAATAAAAACCGGGAACGATAATAAGTTGAACGGTCTTATTAAGCAATGATGCCCGGGCAACTGCATCATCAATTCTGGAAAAATCATAATTACCCTCACTTGGCTCAATATTTCTCCATTGTTCCCGTATTGTCAATCCGCATACTGCTGGATTTGCGATTATCTGATTGACAGAATTCGTATCATAATTCCCATAGTTATCTATTGCTAATACTGCGTATATACCTCTCGGCTGAAGAGATTGAGCAACCGCATTTGTAATAAAAAACGAAGATGCTGTTAAGATAACCAAAAAAGAATATTTCATATAAGTTTTCATCTAAAATGAATCTTGTTTCAAAATACACAGAATGCTTTTACTTCCCACTCTGTTTTTGAGGATTGAGATAAAATACATTTCTTACAGCGGCTTTTTTTTCAAAAATAAGAAAATATAATTTACATTTTTATTATTACATCAGGATTACGTCTGCAATCAAATACCTTCATTATATAAACGTCTTTTTCGACAATTTTGTAAATTACTTTATAATTACCAGCTAAAAGATATCTGAATTCATCAATTTTATGCTTTAACAATACTTCAGTTTGCCCTTTTCTTGCATGTATATTTAAATTTTTAGTAGATAAGAATATTTTTCTTTTAATGCTCTCTGCAACTTTGATTGAAGCTCTAGATTTATAATAATTGTAGATTGCTTTTGTTTCTTGAAGAGCTTCATTAGTCCAAATTACATTCATAAATCAATTACCAGTTTTTAGACTCTTTTTCAACTTCATTTTGAGTAAATATTTTCCCGGATTTTATGTCTTTTTCAGCTTTGTCTATACTTGCATAAAATCCGGGAAAACAAAAACCAAACACACCCAACACA
>CAZEWB010000174.1:332-7202 GCA_964515655.1 uncultured Bacteroidales bacterium | reverse complement strand
ACAGTGATAAATACTGCCGATTACAACCAGACCATGCTGGCTACAATTGCAATTGCAAATTACAAAGGTCCGGTTTATCTGCGTTTTGGCAGGCCTTCGGTCCCGGTTTTTGTTTCAACCGACAAACCTTTTGAGATAGGAAAGGCCGAAGTTTATGAAGAAGGAGCCGATGTAACTATTTTTGCTACCGGCCATCTTTTGTGGAAAGCCCTTGAGGCATGGGATATCCTAAAGGAAAAGAACATCTCGGCAGAAGTGATAAACATTCATACAATTAAACCTCTCGACGAAAAAGCAGTCTTAACGTCTGTATTAAAAACCGGATGCGTGGTAACTGCCGAAGAACATTTGCGTAACGGAGGACTGGGCGACAGCATTGCTCAGTTACTTGTCCGTAATAAGCCTGTTCCTGTGGAAATGGTGGCACTCGATGATAAATTCGGCGAGAGCGGCAAGCCCGAGGAACTTCTTGCCAGACACCATATGGACACTCCGGATATAGTTGAAGCTGCAATCCGGGCAATAGTTAGAAAAAATAAATAAGTGGCAGGACAACATACCGACGACTTCGAACTCCTTGACCTGTACTTTTCAGGTAACGATACAAACAAAGTTTTTTCGGTAATTGTCGAAAAATACCAGCGTCCCCTTTACTCCATAATACGCAAAATGGTCATCGACCATGATGATACAAAGGACATACTTCAGAACACATTTATTAAGGCATGGAAGAGTCTTTCTTCGTTCAACAGGCAATCGAAATTATATACCTGGTTGTACAGAATTGCTGTTAACGAAACTATTACTTTTTTAAATGCAAGAAAAAAACGCGGCTTCATCCCTCTTTCAACACAGGAATACGACCTTTCGGAAAAACTTGAGACTGACCCCTGGTTCGATGGCGACGAGGTTCAGAAGAAGTTCCAGAAAGCAATTCTTACCCTTCCTAACAAGCAGCGCCTGGTGTTCAATATGCGCTATTTTGATGAAATGCCTTATGAGCAGATGTCAGAAGTTATGGGGACAAGTGAAGGGGCTTTAAAAGCATCATATCATATTGCTGCAAAAAAAATTCAGGATTATATGCTGAACGATTAAACCTTTAACAAATACCGTTGTCTAAAGAAATAAGAAAAATGGAAGATACTAACGACATAACAAAAAACTTTCCCAAAGGGGACCCCTTTAAAGTCCCTGAAGGCTTTTTTGAGCAATTCAAAGAGGAGACCTGCGAAAAAGTCCGGAAACAGACACTTCCACCATCGCTGATGAGCAAGTGGATGCAACCGCTGAAAATTGCAGCTTCTTTTGCATTGCTTGTGGTCTTTACATACTTTATCATCCTTTTCATTCAATATGCAAAAAATCCTGTGGTCTCAGAAAACGGATATGTGTCTGATACTCTTTCGTACGATTATGCCTTTGTCGATGAATTCTATACGGCAGACGCTCTGAATGATACAACGAATGATGACGGAGTTGAAAAGGATGACTATGTTGAATTTCTTCTTGACAGGAACGTGTCCTACGATTTGCTTGCTGATTATTATTAAAACATGAATATTATGAAAGAATTGTGGATGACCTTTGCAGTTTTTGCAATACTGATGCCGGGAGCGTATAGCCAGCATGATTTCCATCATTGCAAGAAAAGGGAGCAGATAAAAGCTCAAAAAGTCGCGTTTATAACTGAAAAACTTGACCTTACAGTTGAGGAAGCACAGAAATTCTGGCCGGTTTACAATACTTTAAATGATAAACTCGAAGAAATTGATGTTGAAAAAAGAACCCTGGCCAAGAAATACGAGGTAAATAAAGAATCGCTGACAGATAATGAAGTTACAGAGATTTATCTGAAGCTTGTTGAGCTGGAAACTAAAGAGATAAAATTAAGTACCGAGTTCCGCAAAGAGATGAAAAATATAATCTCTGTCAGAAAAATGATGGAACTTCACATGGCCGAAAGGATGTTCAAACACGAGCTTCTTAACAAGATAAAACATTGCGGACCACCGCCGGAATAGGAAAGTCGGGCACTTTAATATTTTATCAGTAACACCCCGGTATAACTGGCGACTTCGTTCAGGACTACAATGTAAACATATGATCCCATAGGCAGTGAATTGCCATTATGTGTTCCATCGAATCGGTTACCGTTGTTATATTCCTGAGTTGTTCCGTCAAAGTAGTACATTGAATTTCCCCAGCGGTTATAAATGCTGATCTGTACGGTTTTAAATGCTTCAAGGTTCAGGATCTCGAAGTCGTCGTTGTAGCCATCATCGTTAGGTGTAATTACATTGGGAATTGTAAGTGTGAGGTCTATAAAAGCAGACAGTATTGATATGCAGCCATGATCATCAGTTACTGTTACGATATAAGTGCCACCTGTCAAATGCGTGAGGTCCTGCAGATATGTGTCATTCGACCATATGTAATTATACGGTTCTGTTCCGCCGGTAACAGTCAGGTCGACATAACCATAATTGTCATATGATGCAATGCCTAAATCAGCAGTGGGAAGGAGAGTGTCGGGTTGTGTGATAAGGAAAGTATCGGCATAAGTACAGGCATTCGAGTCGGTAATTAACAGGTAATAATATCCGGCAGAAAGATTTGTGAAAGGTACCTGCTGGTTATTATCATTAGTAAATGATACGTTGTAAGGGAGTGTTCCTCCTAAAACGGTTCCGTTTATTTCTCCGTCATCGAACTCATAACAGGAAATATTCTGAGAGCTGTAACTGAACCAGAGTGAATCGGGCTGTGTTATGGTAACAGTATAAGATGCTGTACAAAGGTTGCTGTCGGATACAAGGAGGCTGTATACGCCGGGAATAAGGTTGCTTAATGAGGCCGTGCTGTCACCGGTATTCCACTGATAATCGTATGGTAATATACCGCCTGTTACAGTCGATTGGGCCCAGCCGTTTGCATGATCGTAACAGAGGACATCGTTGTATGTCATTGTCAATATGAGGTCATCAGGCTGTACGACGGTAATTGTGTCGACGTCTGTGCAGCCATGGTCATCGGTAGTTGTAATTATATAAGTTCCGGCTGCAATTGTTGAATCGGACTGCTGTGTATAACCGTTACTCCACAGAAAAGAATATGGTGCTGTACCTCCGTTGGTTGATACATAAGCTATACCAGTAGGATCGCCGAAGCAAATTACATCAACGCTTTGGCCGGTGGATTCAAGAAGAGGCGGTTCTGTAATGATGAAAGTAAGCGATTCGGTACATCCGTGGGAATCGTAAACCGTTACGCCATAATTTCCGGCAGGAAGAGAGTCCAGTTGTGTTCCGACATACCCTGTACTCCAAAGGAACTGATAGGGAGGAACACCGCCGATCGCGCTGGCATCGGAGTACCCGTCGTTGCTCTGGAAACATGTAAGGTTGTAATAATTCACAAAAAGCCTTATCGGTGAAGGTTCGCTGATAGTAATTGAATCAACCGCAATACAGCTATTTGCATCCGTAATTGTAAGGGGATAAGTTCCGGCCAGGAGATCAAAGATCGTATCGTTGGTTGATCCCGTACTCCACTCATAATTAAAAGGAATTGTACCGCCAAGGATTATTGCACTTGCAGCGCCGCTTGTGCCTGCGTTACACGCAACAGAGTCGGCTGTAAAGATTATCTGTATGGAATCCGGCTGTATCACAAGGGTGGAGTCCTCAAAAATGCAGTTGTGGTCATCAATAACTGTTATTGTATAAGTTCCGGCATAAAGAGAATCATTTAAAGGTCCGGAATTTCCATTACTCCAGAATACCATATAAGGAATTGTCCCTCCGGTAACCGATGTACTTGAAGTGCCGGTATTATCACCAAAACATAAGTTTGTCGTGTTTGTAAAAGTAACAGATATGGTGTCGGGTTCGTTAATTGTAACAGTGTCTGTATAGAAACAGTTGTGCGAGTCGGTAAGAGAAAGATAATATTGACCAGCAATAAGATTTCCGGCGGAAGAGGAATCTGAGCCGTTTGACCAGGCAAAACTGTACGAAGGCGTTCCGCCGGATGGAAGAGCAGAAATATATCCGTCCGAAAATGCATGGCAGGACACATTATAGACCAGATCGAAAGTAGAAGTCAGAAGCGGTGGTTCGGTGACTACAGACTGCCCGATAACGCTGCAGTTGTTTGCGTCTGTTATAGTAACGAGATAAGTCCCGGAATAAAGAGTATCAGAAACAGTTGTAGTATCAGCGTTTTCCCAAAGATACAGATATGGAGTAATACCACCGGCTACCGAAATATCCAGAGCTCCGTCATTATAGCCGAAGCAGCCGGCGGGAGTTTCGGTAAATGTCATCAATAAAGTGTCGGGCTGACCAATAAGTATAGTGTCGGTCATCGTACAGTTGTTACCATCGGTGACAGTAATATAATATTCGCTGGAATCAAGGCCTGTAATATCCGGAATTGTATCGCCATTCGACCACAGATAATAATAATCTGGGTTAGGAGTTCCTCCTGTAGCTACCGCCTGGGCAATGCCATCGCTCCCTCCGTGGCAGCTCACATCAGTAGTATTGATCGTAATGTCAATTATTGTTGGTTCGTTTATCGTGACCTGTTCGGTAGCAGTGCAGTTGTTCGCGTCGTAAACGGTTACATTGTAAGTTCCGGCTGGGAGGCTGTCGCAAGCCTGATCGGTACAACCACTGTCCCAGACGTATGAGTAGATCGGAGTACCACCTGCGGGTGTAGCATCGACAGTTCCTTCGCTTCCGCCGAAGCAAAGTGCATCCGTTCCCGAAAGGGTCGCTGTAAGCAGGGTGGGTTGTGTAATATCAACAGTATCTTTCCAGCGGCATCCGCGCGAGTCGCCGACAGTTACATAATATGTGTCGGCAGCAAGACCGGTGGCAGTATCAGTTGTCTGCATATCATCCCATAGGTACAGATATGCCGGTGTCCCGTCCGAAGGAGTTACAATAGCAGAGCCGGTGTTGTCGCCGTAACATAAAGGCATAATGTAGGAATCAGCAGTGGTCATACTGCACTCAACAAAACGGGCAATATATCCGTCCTGGGTTCCGCCACCGTAAGATGGCTGGTAAGTGCCGGAAGTTCCAACACCGGTTGTGCTATTTACATCACCGCATATATAATAATAATCGTTTTGTGTAACGCACATGTCCCATGAGTTTTCGGCATTTGTCCCGCCGAAATATGTACACCAGGTACGCTGAAGCAAAGAATCGAACTTAACGAGCAATATATTTTCAACGCCAAGGTATGTGGTCTGATGCGCATATTCTGTTGCCAGCCCGACAGACCCTTTGGTACTGCCGCTTAATATCACACTGCCCGAAGGATTAATGCCGATAGCGTTAAACATGTCCTCTGCTGCACCGCCGAAATATGTCCCCCTTATTCTGGTTCCGTTGTTGCTGAATTTTACAAGATAAGCATCCTGAACTCCTGCAAAGGATTCCTGAAAAGCTCCTGTAGTTGAAATATTATCACTGCTTGTTGTCCAGCCTGTTACGTAAATATCCCCGGTTGAGTTAAGCGTAAGGTCGAAACCGTCATCGAAAGCTGTTCCCCCGTAATATGTTGCCCATTCAAGTGTACAAAGTGTTGTTATCTTTGCAATAAGTGCATCAAAGGTACCCCCGCCAAAAGCTGCCTGGAATGCTCCGGCAGTTGATATTGCATTAGTAGAACTTGTTCTGCCGGTAATGTAAATATTTTCAGCAGCGTCAAGTACCAATCCGTCATGCATAAAATCAGATTCGGCGCCTCCGTAATATGTCCCCCAATCCCTTATACCGGCAGAATTGAACTTGGCGATGAAGATATCTGTATTTGAGCCGGAAGCGGGTTGAAAACCGCCCGCCGTAGAAATAAAGTTTGTACTTACTGTCTCCCCTCCGATATAAATGTTCCCTGATGCAGCAACTTTTATTACCTTGCATTTATCATATGCATTACCGCCGTAATAGCTTCCCCATTGCCTTACACCGTTATTGTCGAATTTTACAAAGAATCCGTCTTCTCCAAAGGTAAGCGTCGGCTGATGCGAACCTGCGGTAGCTATAGAAGCTGCGCTGAAAGTTGAACCGGCAATATAAACATTTCCTGTAAGATCAAGAGTGATGTCTTCCATGTAATCGTTGGAATTACCTCCGTAATATGTTCCCCAAACCCGCTGTCCAAAAACATCGAGTTTTGAGATATACCCGTCATATCCGTTGGCTTTAGTTACCTGATGGGCTCCTGCGGTCGCAATATTGGAAGCGCTCAGAGTATTGCCGCATACATATACATTTTCCAGGATATCTGTAACAATACCAAGTTCTTTTTCATACAGCGAACCTCCGTAATATGTTCCCCATAAAAGCTGAGGCCAGGGGTCAATTATCAGGGTTTTATTCCGGGGATAAGCGCCGGCATCAAAGCCGTATTCGTCGTTTCCGAAATATCTGTATTTGACCTGAATGGGAGTATTTTCACCGGCAATAAAGCTGGCAGGGATCTTTTCCGTAAAAATACCGTTAGAAACTTCAATGACTATTTTCCCGTTTTCAAGTTCAGTTCCGTTGCTGCCGTCGTATTTCATCACAATATCGCGGAGGTTGCCACCCGGATGTACAATGAACTGATATTCCACATCGGTTTCTCCCGGCTTGGCATCGGGTCTTAAAAAGAATTCAAGGTCTATAAAAGGATAAAGGTCTTTGTATGTTATTTTTGAAAAATGCCTTATACCTGTGCATTCTTTTTCGTCGAGGTAATAATTAAGAAGATCAGCAGAAGGGGAACCGGTAATGATCCTTGGAGAAGTATTTGCCCCGACAAACTCAATGTCCACTCTGTGAAACTGGTAAACCGGGTACGTAAGATGGT
>CAZEWB010000174.1:0-322 GCA_964515655.1 uncultured Bacteroidales bacterium | reverse complement strand
TGTGTTGGGTGTGTTTGGTGGTTTTGGTTCATCAGGTTGCATTTTATACCTTTCCCTTTCGATCTCTGTGCTTTCCCTTTTCCTGAGATCGACCTTCCATGTATCGTAACTGAAACTGTTCTTTTTAATCTGAATGTTCATTCCCGGACGGTTCAGGAGGAACATTACCGAGGGATTGCTGTTCCCGTCCTGGTCAACGATCTGGCCTTTGTTTTCGATAAATCCTTCAGGAGACTTTTGTGCGAAGGCGGCAAGTGCAGCGAAAAAAAACAAAAGGATCAGGCCCGGTAATTTCACACCACCCCCAAACACACCCAACACA
>CAZEWB010000173.1:220-7287 GCA_964515655.1 uncultured Bacteroidales bacterium | reverse complement strand
AAGATGCTTTCATTACCCAGTCCGGTCTGAACTGTATGACATCTCTCAATAGTTGTACTGCCTAAATCAGCTCCGCTTGTCAATACTGCACCCATTCCTCCTACATTGAGCGCGGCCGGAGCATTTATATTACGGGTAGTGGTGATAACACCGGTAGTTCCGGCAATCCTTTTATCATTTGTTTCAGCGTCAATGGAACCTGCGGCGCCAAGATCAATATTAAAGCCGTTAAGGTCAATATCGCCGTCAGTCATGGTCAGAATGTTGGAAACACCGGTATTCCTGTTAAGGATCAATCCCCTGAGATCAGTTGGTAATGGTCGTACAGATGTATTATCTATAATCAGATTATAAAATCCTGTAACCGATGTGCCGGAGAGATTCTGAACAGCAGAACCATTAAATGTTACTGTATTGGCATTTGGAGTAAATGTTCCGTTATTGGTCCAGTTGCCTGTTACACGTATCGCTAAAGCATTTGCGTTCCAGTCACCGGAAGTTATTTCAAAATTTTTATTTATATACATTATATTTGTTAACAGCATGACTCCTGTTCCGGAAACGGCGGTAATATCGAGTTTAACATAGTCAAAATCTTTTGCTGCCGTAGTTCCGCCTGAGTTAATAGTGGGGATACCTGCAGTAGGATCAAATATAACCGTACCAAGGCCTGAATTAAATGTTCCGGAATTAACCCAGTTACCGCCGACTTTAATTGTAGCGGTTGCCTGAGATGTAAATGTACAACCTCCGTTAATGGTAAATCCGCCTTCAACTTCAAAAGTAACAGGTTGTACGTTGCCTACGGTAATCTGATCGTTATTATCGTTCCATGTCCATGTATTGGCAACTCTGATTGTTTTGTCGGAAGCAACATCATCACCAATTGTTAAAAGTCCTGTGGCATTTTTTTCTAAATTATAGAATGTAGTACCTGCTGAGCCTTTTATTGCCTTACCAACACCATTCATTATAACAGACCCGTTGCCATGTGTAAAAGAATCATTGTTAGTCCAGTTCCCGGTGACTGTCATTGACTGACCATTGGCGTTCCAGTCGCCGTTGTTAATTGTAAAATCATTTTGTACCAGAATTGGATTTGTAACAAGTCTTGCTCCTGTTGTTGCATCCAGTGTCACATTGTAAAAAAGTTTCCCTGCCACAATACCTCCGGTAGTGATATCGGGAGTGCCGCTTGCCGGGTCAAAAATAACGGTTCCTGTATTGCAGTTAAATGTGCCGGCAGAATTGGTCCAGTTCCCACCGACTTTGACCGTTCCCAGGGCAGCAGCCGATGTAAAAGTACAACCTGCATTAATGGTCATGTCACCATCAACTTCAAATGTAGCAGTCTGAACGTTGCCAACGGTAATAAGGTCGTTGTTATCTGTCCATACCCAGGTGCCCGCAACTTTTGTTAATGTACCTGCAGTGATTGCATCTCCAATGGTTAAGGCGGCAGCATAATTTTTCTGTAAATTGTAGAAAACAGTTCCGGAAGATCCATTGATACTTTTTGCAACAGCTGCACCATCCAGAACAACCGAACCATTGCCATGTGTAAACGTTCCGTTATTGGTCCAGTTTCCTCCAACATTTAAAGTACCATTATTTGTTGAAGTTAAAGAACATCCTGCGGGAATAACCATTGCATTTTGAACATCAAAAGTAACATTCTGACCGTTGCCGACCGTTATATTATCATTATTGTCCGTCCATGTCCATGTATTTGAAACAAGGATTGTATTTCCTGATGTTGAAGCATCACCGATAGTAAGCGATGCAGTTCCGTTTTTTGTAAGGTTATAAAAAGATGTACTTGCTGTCCCGTTTATCGTTTGTGTAGTTGTTCCATTCAGAGTGACAGTACCTGTTCCTGCTGTAAATACGCCATCATTGGTCCAGTTGCCTTTAAGGATAATGTTCCTGTTATTGGTTAGATTATCCAGTTCTCCGGTCGGTACAGGAAAGCCAAAACCGTCATAAGTGATCACATTACTGAGATTCCCGTTAACAGTAATATCAGATGATATCGTTTTCTTACTTGTACCGGCAAATAAAATATTATTGTAAGTTGTCAGTGAAGGTAATGTGGCATCTGTAATGCTCGATTCGTACCAAAATGTTCCTCCGGTGGATGAAACAAAATTTGTATAATTACCTGCCGGTAAAATATACGACCCGCCGGCTGATGGATTAATTTTAATAATTCCTGTACCGGAAACGAAACCAAAATAATGACCATACGAAGTGGATAATTCAATTGTTCCGTTATTCTGTACGGAATATGTATTTCGGGAATTGCCATTTGTTTTAATTGTATGACCGGTTGCAACAACACAAGGGTTTCCAACGGGATAGGACCCTGCCGCAGCGCCGTTATGTTGTAATACGGCATCTGAAGACCAGATATTGCCGTCATTCCAGTTGCCTCCTGAAGTGGCATTTCTGCTGTAATACCATACAACTACGCCAAATTCTGATGATTCGCCGGCAGTATATTCGCCGTTAATAAAATCTACCCCGGTTAATGTCATAGTATTTAACACTGCATCTACAGATCCGAAATATTTATTCCAGATAATATTGTAAAGACGACCTGTTATATAATTCGTTTCCGTACCGTTTACATCGGTTTGATTGTAATTATATGTATGATTCACTGTTAATCCACTGAATCCTGTACTGTTTGCAACCCAGTAATAGGTCAGTTCAAGATTGGCTGCATCACTTGTTAAAGGATGCTTTGAATTTATTGGCTTCAGGTTAATGGTACCGGTAGCAGAATTTGCAGTAATGTTGTACCGGACAGGAGTATATTTTCCTATTACACCTGTAGGGAATGTAAAATCAAGCGCAGATGCAGGAAAATACTTTGTAATACCGGCATCGCTGATAGCTCCGTTGGAAATTATCATTCTGGTTATATCTGTTGTACCTCCGATAGTGGAATTGACACCAAGAGTGAGAGGGTTATCATAAATATTTAATATGCCATTTGTAAAAGTTAGTGTTTTATTTACAGTCATCCCAGCCGTCATATTGAAGCCGGATGCATTATTAAGGATAAGATTTCCAAAAACGCCGTTGCCATCTCCAGAGATAGTCTGGCTTCCCGTTGAACCTGCGAGGGTAATATTGCCTGTACCGGATGAATGGATGGAAGAATTATCAACATTGAGAAGGACGGTAATAGTATTCGTACCATCATTCAGAGTACCGGAAGTGAGCGTCAGATTTCCGTTGACCCGTACTGCAGTATTATTTTGCAAAGTGACGACTCCACCTGAATAAGTATTATTGATTATAAGGTTTCCAAAATTTGTCAGATTGGGAGTAGCTACCCCTGTAATATTCTGTGAGCCGACAGAAGAATTAAAAGTTGTTGTCTGTGAAACAGTACCGGCCCTGTATCCGCCTACAGTCACTCCTGTCGTTGCAGTGGTGTTGTTATTTGTCAGGTTTCCTGCAATGGAAACATCCAGACCGTTGGCATTAAATACAGAATTGCCGTTTATTGTCAGATCGCCTTTTATTGTCAGTCCGTTCACATTCAGTTGAGCTGTTTTGGTATTTGAAGTTGCATCTACTGTTACATTCCACATTGGTGCACTGGAATTCACAATAAATGTGCGGCCTGCAAGAGAGTTTGTATTTCCAAATTGTAAAGTACCTGCTGTGACATTTGATACAACAGTATTGATATACAAATCGCCGTAGGTAGTGCCCTGATTACCATTACCCACTAAAATAAGTGAGCCCCCGGACATATTAAAGACACTTCCTGCATTATCTATCTCAAGCATGGCTCTGGTTACCTGCATAGCTCTTCCGCCGATAGTAACGGTACCTCCGGACTGATTATATACCAATGCGCCGGTCGTACCGGTAGTACTCCTTCGGATTTGCCCGTTCACATATAAAGATCCGTTCTGAATATCTATTTCAGGTGATCCGGTTGCCGCGTATTCAATATCATTGTTGTTTGCAGGAAAAGTTGCCTGTCCGATCCTTACTGCGCCATTAATAATTTCGAGTTTACCAGCTAGTAATAAATCTCCGGCATCATTGTTAATATTTCCGATAATAAATGATCCCCCGGCATCGTTCAGTGACAGACATGATGTTGCAGGCACTGAAAATGATACAGCGGTACTTGTCAGAGTAAGAGCCACGGATTTGGAAAGCCTGAATGTGCCATTGGTCAATGTGAGCCACTGATCAGTAAGTGTAGTCAGCGTTCCGGGAAAATCCAGTGTCAGTATAGGAGTCTGAGAAGCGCCCTTATTTATTGTAAGAAAATTGTACTCCATGGTTGCAGCAGGGTTGGTACCTGTTATTGAAGCATCTGAGTTTCCGGTAAATGTTACGTCACAACGACTGGAAGCGTTTACTCGCATATCAAAAGTTCCGTCATTTATCAAAGATCCGCCGATAGAGAACGTATTTAAGGATGCACCTGCATTTAAAACAGTTATTCCTGCTCCTGTAGCAACTGTTACATTACCATTCGTAATAACGTTGTGCAGAAAATTAGGATTGAATCTTAAGTTCCCGTTGACAACCATATTTCCCTGAACTGAAATAGTATGAGCAGCAGTTGTGTTAAGTGAAACGACAGGAGCATAATTGCTTATGGTCATATTTCCGTATATAGTCAGGTCATTATTTGGTAATGTAAGAATACCTGTCGTAGTGGAAAGAATAAGATTGTTATAAGTAGTCAGGGGAATACTGGAAGGAGCATCAGAAACAGAAGGCAAGGTATATGCGCCGCCATAATACTCAACAGTACCGCCGAAGGGACCTATGAAATTACTGAAATCACCTGCAGGGAAATAACTGCTACGTGAAATCCTTAATGTACCGGTCCCGTTGACTGCGGAAAAACCAAAATTATGATTGTTGAAACCCTGGCAGTTGAGCGTGGAGCCTGCATTTATTTGCAAACTTGATGATTCCCGGCCGTTGGCGCTTATAGTTACTGTATGATTATAGGTCGCTCCATCTCCAATAATTACAGGTGACTGACTAGGGTTACCGGGAGGTGTGCAATTACAGGTTGGACCTGCATTACTGGTATTTGACCACGTTGTTCCAACATCCCAGTCGCCGCTTGCCATACTGTAATAAATAGTAACCACACCAAAGACACAGGTTCGTCCGGCAGTGTATTCACCATCGAGATATCCGACATTTGTAAAATATATAATATCGTTTGTTTCGTCAACCTGGGTCAGGTCATTAATATATGTCCAGATGGGGGAACTAAATACTCCGGGTACGTAAGTTGCATCACCTCCGTTTGCAAAGGCGGAACCATAATAATAGGTATGAGAGACATCTGTGGGTCCAAGACCTGTAAACCCGGAGCTGTTTACTATCCAGTAATAAGCAAGGCGCTGATTACAGGTGCCAAAGGGATGAGTAGATGGTACCGGTTTCACTGTAATTGTCCCATAAGTTGTAGGATCATTATTGATCTCTATCACAGCAGGCGTATAATTGACTCCGGAATTAGAAGTGCCGACCGCGAAAGTAAAAGCAGAAATGCTGTTGTAAACCTTACTGACACCTCCGTCGGAAGGATACCCGGAAGTAAGGATAAATTGATTAGTACCGGCTCCGGCTATCATAGCATCTTCGTTAAAAATAAGATTATTATTTGTAATACTGAATAACCGGGCAGAGGTGAAGGTAAGTGTTCCGTTGATCGTCATATTTGAGGTAAGAAAGACCTGAGTTGAGGCAGCTGCGCCATTTGTATTGTTAAGCTCGAGATTCTCAAAAATCCCGCTTCCGCTTCCTGTAATTGTTTGTGAGCCGGTCGTTTTATTCAGAGTGATCTTGCCTGTTCCGGTATGTACAGCCGAATTAGTGATGTTTCCTGCAACATAAACGGTTTTTCCGCCGTCATTTAAGGTACCGCCCGATAATGTAAGAGCAGTTAAAACAGTATACGTAGCTGCTGTTCCTGCAAGAAATAATGTTCCTGCTGTTTTATTGACTGTCAGATTGTTTAATCCTGAAGTAATTGTGCCATTATTTGATAAAGTCTGATCGTCGCTACCGTTGAAAGTCGTTGTGTTTGCACCAGGAGTATAGGTTGTACCTGCATTGATAGTAAAATCTCCACTTAGGGTCACATTATATCCGGAAGCATTAAAAACCGGTGTGTTTCCTGTATTCAATGTAAGATTATTAAGTACAATTAAAGGTTGGGCAGCAACAGGAGAAACCAGGCCGGGAATACTGTGTGGTTGAGCTTCAAGCCTTGCTGTTCCTGCACCTGCGCCTGCTTTTGATATATTCAGATCCCAGAATGGAACGGTGGAATTAATGGTAAAATGAGTAGCTGAAGCAGGAATCGTCACATTTATCGTCCCTCCGGTAACACTGTAATTACCTGCTGAGGAACCAAGAAGAATACCTCCATTGGTCGCAGTAGGCCCAACTTCGGGATTACTGATATTTATTGTTCCTCCTGACATAATGAATATCTGTGTGGAATATGGATGGCAGAACCTCGGCTGATTGGCATCGGAACTACCGGGTAAACTTCCGTCAACGGTTAAAGTCCCGCCTGTCATTGTAAAAGATCCTCTGTGAATTGCTGCAATATTTGAAGGACGGAATTTTTCAATGATACTTGTACCACCTTCAAAAATAATTTCACCATCTTCGCGGATACATAAACCCTGGTTACCGATTGTAAAATTACCGGCGGTCATTCTGAACTTACCGTAAACTACTACAGCATTGGCGCTGCCGTCTAATTCAAATCTGGCGCCATCAATCCATAGGCAACCATTAGCATTCTGAGCATCGCTGATATCATAGTTAGTTCCAGAATTTACCGTGACCCGGGTAATAAGAATATTTGTACAAAGCCTTAATGTCCCGGTAGTTATAATTAAAGTTTTTGAATTGGAAAACAACTTGAGATTATTTATGTCATCTGCAGTGACGTTTAAAATAAAAGTCTGATCAACACCTTTATTTACACTTAATACATAAATATCGGTTTGCCCATTGCAGGCCAGCGTATTATCCGTAGTTCCTCTGAA
>CAZEWB010000173.1:0-210 GCA_964515655.1 uncultured Bacteroidales bacterium | reverse complement strand
ATATTGAGCGTAGTTGCTTAAATCAATAACGCCGTCATTTGTTAAGTCTGCGTAACAATATATATTATGAGTGACAGCAGCAGTAGTAGTAGTAACATTCATTGTACAATTACTTCCTATAGAAACATGTCCATAAACTGATAAATTGATAACATTGACATTTGCTCCTCCGGCTCCAAGAGACAAACCAAACCAAACACACCCAACACA
>CAZEWB010000172.1:0-7290 GCA_964515655.1 uncultured Bacteroidales bacterium | reverse complement strand
TGATTTTGACTACTGGAAAGACTTTATTGGAAAAATCAACAGCACCCGATCCTGTGCCATTGTATATGCCTGCTTCTGCTTTTAAGAAATTCAGTTTTGAGGTTTTTGGCATCTGGAATGTAAACATAGCGCCAAGGTCTCTTTCTCCGGGGAATATTACCTGCGACATCCTTCCGTGCTCGGGTGATTCTCTGTTACTGGAAGAATATCCGATCTCATACCCGAAAGGCCGGTTCATACATCCTATTGTAAGTGATACTGACTTTGCCCATGGCTCTGTATATTTTGCATAAAGGTCTTTAATTGAAAATCCTTTTTCAGTTGCATCTATCTGAAAAACATATTGCGAAAGTGCTGTTTCGTGCATGAACTTAATTCTTGCTCTGCGTATTATAAAACGTTTGTCGGTATTGGCATTGAAGTTTCCACCTGCGTATGTGGAAATACCACATGAGTCTGTGAACTGTACCTGAGGCTGTATGTATCCTGTTATTTTTATTCTTTTCAGGATGTCAAAATCTTCTTTAATTTTATTTACTGATATTGCAAGGGTATCAATAGGATTAATTTCTGCTTCCTGAGCAGACAGTCCGCAGCCTGATATCGATAACGCTGTCATTGCTAAAATTGTAGTGAAAAATCTTTTTTTCATCTTTTTTTATTTTTTCATTCGGTACAAAAATATTTTCTCAACATTAATTCAATATATCTGTGATATTATGTGTTCCTTAATTGTCGGTTAATTAAATATGAACTGAGATCATCTTTTACAGGAAACGATGCAAATTGTTGCATATATGTCAATGGTTTATGGGTTGGGCGGCTGGTTTGGTTGAAAGTCACCGGTCTGTTGTCAATCCCTATAAACTATTACCCATTGACCAGACCAGTCGCTCAACCTTTCAACCTATAACCAGATTAATCTTATAAATGATTTTGAAACAATAATAAAAAATATTTATCTTTGCTCCGTCTTTCGATGGGGTGCTCAAAAATTAAGAGCTGAGATCAAACCCATTGGACCGGGACGGGTAATGCCGAGCCGGAATATTGGTAAGACTTTTATACTCCCATTGACATTTTTAATATTGTCAAACTAAAAAAAGGGAACAAATGAAACGGTTTTTTCTTCTTGGACTGATGAGCATATTAACTTTATCCTATGCTTATCCTCAATTTACATTAAGCGGCAAGGTCAGCGACAAACAGGGGAATCCTGTGGCCTTTGCCCATGTTATTCTTAATGACACATACCTAGGTTCTTTTACAGGTAATGATGGTTCCTTTTCACTGAAGAACCTGAAAAAAGGCAACTACAACGTTGAAGTAAGTTTTATCGGTTACAAAAAAGTAATTCAGCAGGTCGGGTTGGATCAGGATGCAAACCTTACTTTCATACTCGAGGAAGCGGTTATCCTTTCTGACGAAGTCGTTGTTCAGGCAAATGCTCTATCTGCCAAGTCACCCGTGGCATACAGCGATATCAGTCGTACGAAGATCGCTAACGACAATACAGGGCAGGACATAACTTATATGATGAGCTTGACTCCCTCGATGGTGGTCTCGAGCGATGCAGGAACCGGGATAGGATATACAGGGATCAGCATAAGGGGAACGGATGTTAAAAGGATCAATGTAACTGTAAACGGAATACCTCTTAACGATGCTGAATCGCATGGGGTCTGGTGGGTCAACATGCCCGACTTTGTTTCTTCCGTTCAGAATATTCAGGTGCAGAGGGGAGTGGGCACATCTACTAACGGAGCCGGTGCTTTTGGCGCTACGATCAATATGCAGTCGAATGTTCTGAACAAAGATCCATATGCCGAGATATCATCATCTGCAGGTTCCTTTTCATCTTTCAAAAATACTGTAACTGTCGGTACCGGTCTCATAAAAGATCATTTTACTCTGGATGCAAGAATGTCTAAGATTACTTCCGATGGATTTATCGACAGGGCATACAGCGACCTCAAATCCTTTTATGTATCCGGCGGCTGGTATTCAAAAGCCGGAGTTTTTAAACTGATAGTTTTTTCAGGAAGAGAGATCACATATCAGGCATGGAACGGTGTGCCTAAAGTAAGGCTCGAAAATGACTCGGCAGGAATGGCCAGATACCTTGACCACTGGCTTTATACTCAGGCTGATTATGATCATATGATCAACTCCGGCGGCCGAACATATAATTATTATACATATAAAAACGAAATTGACCATTACCAGCAGGACCATTATCAGCTTCATTACTCAAAGGAACTTGGAAATGGTTTCTTTCTTAACTCAGCGCTGCATTATACATACGGAAGAGGATATTACGAAGGATATAAATCCGGCGACAGTTATGGGGATTATGGTTTAAATAATTACAATGACTCTGTAACTTCGAGTGATTTTATAACTCAAAAATGGCTGGATAATGATTTTTACGGAGGGCTGTTTTCAGTAAGATATGTGAAGTCGAGACTCGATCTAATTGCGGGCGGTGGATACAATATGTATAAAGGGAGACACTTCGGGGACATTATCTGGGCAAGAATTGCAACATTTCCCGGAACTTCATACCGGTGGTATAACGGAACAGGCGACAAATCAGATATGAGTGGCTTTGTAAAAGGAAATTATCAGGTTAATCCATTAATAAATGTATATGCCGACATTCAGATCAGAAATATCAAATACGAAATAGCCGGCAATGATGATGATCTTCGTGATGTAAGTTCATCGCATGATTATACTTTTTTTAACCCCAAGGCAGGCATTACTATTAACCCGACCGAAAATCAGAAAATCTATTTATCATACGGCATAGCAAACCGCGAACCGTCACGCAGTGATTTTACAGACGCTGACAGCGGAAAAGTTCCTGTTCCGGAAAAACTGATGGATTATGAAACGGGATATATTTATACAACGCCCGACTTCTTTGTCGGTGTGAATCTTTATTATATGAATTACAAAGATCAGCTGATCCTGACAGGCCAGATAAATAATGTTGGAGCGCCGGTAATGGTTAATGTTCCCCAAAGTTATCGCAGCGGTTTTGAGATCGAAGGTGGTATAAAGATATCAGAAGGGATCGAACTTGCTGCCAATTGTGCCGTCAGTTCAAATAAAATAAAGGATTATACTGAATATGTCGAGGACTGGGATAATGGCGGTCTGGTTACAAAGTCGCTTGGCACATCGGATATTTCTTTTTCTCCGGGGCTTGTATCAGGAGCAGCAGTTAAAGTAAGACCTTTTAAAGGTATGACTGCCGAACTACATTCAAAGTATGTCAGCAGCCAGTACATTGATAATACATCCTCGCCCGACCGTTCCCTCGATCCGTATTTTGTATCGGATCTAATCGTCACTTATGGAATTTCTCCCAAATGGGCAAACAGGTTCGAACTGCAGTTTAAAGTTGTCAACCTGTTCAACGGAGAATATGAAACATACGCCTGGGTCTACAGATATATATACGGAGGCTCGGAATATACCATGGACGGATATTTCCCTCAGGCCGGAAGGAATTTTATGGCCGGAATTTCTATGAAGTTCTGAATACTTACCCGAAGCCATGAATGAGGCTGACGGGTTCTGTCAGCCTTTATTTTCTGAGTTTTGGTTCAAAACTCAGCCCAAAACATTGTCTTTCTGAGGACCCTTAAAAAAGTATGCGCTTTTATTTTCACGCAGGGAATGACTAATGCCCCCTTCACACAACCCGTCATTCTGTCCTGAATTTAATTCAGGATTGTTTCAGAATCTCTCTACTGCCCTGCGCGCATTGGTATTTGTTAAAAGCATGAGGGATTCCGGAACATGTCCGGAATGACGGGAAGGGGGTTTTGGGCAAGTTTGTCATTAGGACGAAGGTAATTATGAGGCCTCCAAAGTGAAGAATAAAATAAAAAAGCCCGCTGTTCAGCAGGCTTTTAAAAAAAATTTTTATTATTTCAGGATCTGAAGTTTGTCGGTGAATGAGTTGTTGCCGAACACACCTTTGATCATATAGATACCGCTTCTGAGATCAGAAATATCAATTTTCATTGCAGAAGTATTGTTTACCTCTCCGGAATATCTCATGATTTCTTTACCAAGGATATCGAAGATAACAATATCAACATCTCCCTGATAGTTTCCGAAGTACAGATTCAGATCATCGTATGCGGGATTGGGGTACATCGAAATATGATTATTTGCAGCAGATGTGGAAACATTGGTCGGGTTGCAGACAAGAGGCCAGATTGCAAGCTGCATATTCATTCCCCATGAATTTGTTGCATCCGAAAATGCGTACCAGACCCCAGTGTCAAATTGTTCCCATGCAGTGCCGGGATTTGTATCTCCATCGGTATTTGTTACGATTGCAACGGAATCGCCAGCTACAGTTGGCAGAGTTACTCCAACAAAGAAAGATCCGTCAATGGCAACCGGAGTTGTGAATGTGACATATGTTGGTTGTTGTGCAGTAACATCAGATACTATTGTACTTAAAGGTACATTTACTGTCCCCAGTACAGTATTTGGTGCGCCGCCTGTCCCGTTGTCGTTCCATATTTTTACGGGTACCTGTGATGAACTTCCAGTGGCTACTCCGAAGTAAATAAATGCTTCAGATATCGTCCATCCGGATGTAAAACCTGAGAAATAATCGGCTTTGGCAAGGTCACCGTAACCATTATTTCCGGATACATAACCTCCATTGCTGGAACCGTAGATCGTTGGTGTTCCGGCAAGTGGGTAATGTGCTGTATCGCAACCGGTTGGAATGTCGGTAACATTAATATAATTGGTTTTGGTTTCTCCATCGGTGTTTGTGCCATCGCCAACTGTTAACGTAACAGTTTTATAACCGAGAGTAGAATAAGTTACTGAAATAGGTCCTGCTGATGTTGATGTAAGAGGTGATGCTCCGGAACCGAAATTCCAGCTGTAAGTAGTGGGATTGCCCGAAGAGGCATTGGTAAATGTAACAGTTTGTCCAATTGTAACAGTTGTAGGAGTGCCTGAGAAGTCAGCAGTAAGTGTGGCAGTGCCCGGACAATTCATGCCTGTTAATGTAGCTACTCCGCTGGTATTTGGATCGAGCCAAGTTTTTAATTGGGTTGTAGTGCCGCCTGCATTTGATTCCCAATGGTATGAAAATTTTCCATAAGCATCGGGCTGGCTCTGAGCTGTACAGTAAGAACCACCTCCGGTAAGCGTTCCTATTACTTTTCCACCGTTGTCAAATAATGGTGCGCCTGAAGATCCCCCTTCAGTTACACCCCATCCGTTTGAATTGGAAACCCAAACTACGCGCCAGTGCGCGTTTGATGCACCACCGCTCCATGTTGTAGTTGATAAAGTGTTGTATGTTGAAATCTTCTTGATATCACCGTAAGGATGATGAATTGAAACACCGGGTACTGAAGGAGTTGTTGCTTTATTCCATCCGTTCATATAAAGGTTCATTGCAGCTGTAATAGTTCCGGAAAGCTCGCATAATATAAAATCGGAACCGCCTGTTATGCTAGCCTTAGCTCTTTCAGTTGCGCCTGTAAGCATATTGTAGGATGGCTGTGAAGTGGGGTTTGTACATGTTGAAGATTCGAAATTAAAGTAAAACCTCCATTGAGAATAAGTGGGAGAAAATGTGCCATTAGTTTTTAGACCGCAGTGATATGCAGTAAGGAAATATTTTTTACAATCCTGTGCGGTATTGTTTATAAACGTACCCGAGCACCAACCTGCTTCAGTGCCGTTTATAACATAAATTCTAGCAACGCCTCTTCTTTCGTCTGTCCAGTTGTCGCCTACAGGTGAGCAACGTACATTAACTTCGCAGGATTCAGAATCGCCAAAGTCTTTTGTACTTTTAATAAATTCCACATCCCTGTATAAATGGAAAATGTCTTTAATGTTCATGCGGGCTGTTTCTTTTACATTAGAAGGCTGTACATATTCAAAAACAACTTCATCGCCTTTTATGATATCGGAACCGAAAAACTCACCGTTATCCGAAACAGTATATGCACCATATCGGGTCTGGCCTGCAGGATCGTAAATAAAAAATTGGGCGCCGGCCGGAATAAACAAGTCGAAAATCTCTGCAGTTGTTGCTATAGCGCCGGGAGTTTTTAAGCGTAATATCCATACTTTCCTTCCATCAGGCAGGTCAAACCAGCTTCCGCTGTTTTCCATAGTGAGGTTTGCCGGTACAGACCTTCCTATTTCATGAAAACCACCATCTTTTGGCAACTTTTCATTTTCTGCTTTGATGTAAGTTTCATCGAGTCCGGGAAGAAGAACAAAATCAGCACTTTTTATCATTTCTTTATCAGCATATCCCGGACTAAGTAAAATGGCTTTTCTTTGCGCAAAGGAAACTGTTACCGTTGCGATGGCAATCAATGCCAGAATTGTAAATTTTCTCATAGCAGTTGGTTTTTATTTTAGTTTAGACTTTAAAAAGTTCCTCTTGGTTGCTCAAAGATAATTATTCTATAATAAAATTGCTACTGTTTAAAACGATTTTTTATCATATTTTTTCAGCCGTCTGTACGTAATATTTGGGATTTAAATTGTTAGGATTACATTTTATACTTGAAACGGTGTAAATTGTCGCATCTTGGTTTCTGGTTGCTGGTTTCTGGTTACTGGTTTCTGGCCAGTAACCAGTGACCAGTAACCAGTAACCAGTGACCATCTGCTCAACCATTTAACCTACAACCTGATTAATCCAATCGATACGGAAATTTATCCCGTTTGCAGTATAACATAGTTTTCTTATATTTTTTTTGTAATTTCGGAATTGAATTCTGGATAATCATTTGTTTATCACAAAGGCAAATTAATTTTCTTCATTTGCCCCGTCCCTAAAGGGAGTGAAGAAAATCAATTTGCTCCCTTTAGGGTTGGGGCAAACAAATTGATTTTCCAACTTTAAACATACATTATTATAAGCAAGCGCGGGCAAAAAAATGAATTACTAAAAATATGAAAGCAAAAGAAGCAACCGGAAGAATTACATTTCTGAGAACTGAACTTGAAAGACATAATTACAATTATTATGTCCTTAATAAGCCTGCTATAAGTGATTTTGAATACGATATTCTTCTGCAGGAACTCGAAACACTCGAAAAAAAGTTCCCTGATCTTGCTGATAAAAATTCTCCGACACAAAAAGTTGGAAGCGATCTGTCAAACGAATTCGCAAAGATTCCGCATAAATATCAGATGCTCTCCTTATCAAACACGTATTCATTGGAAGAACTTACTTTGTTTTTTGAACACACACAACCCAAACACACCCAACAC
>CAZEWB010000171.1:0-7337 GCA_964515655.1 uncultured Bacteroidales bacterium | reverse complement strand
TGTGTTGGGTGTGTTTGGGTTTGTGTTTTAATGGCAAAAAATCAAGCCGCAAACGCACTGATGATTTTTTGCCATTAAAACACAAAATTGCACTAAAGAAATATTCAAAGTTCCATTTTTTAGACACGAATTTCACAAATTTTCAATAATAAGGATTTGTGTCCCTCCTATGTTCAATCTCTATGTGCTCTATGTGCCTATGTGGTAAAAAGCAATTAAATTGAACCACAATAGACACATAGTTCACAATAGGAAAAAACACATAGAATTTGTCACGTCCTGAAATAAGTTGACAGAGAAGTTGTTTCGTTTCGGATTTAGATTTTTGGGTTTCCCGCACTCGCCCCTAACCCCTGAAGGGGAATCCCGCGCACCATATGTGTGAAGAACGGAGACGGAAGACATGCCACGGTCTTCCGACTTCGGTCTTCCGACTTCCGACACCTCTGGTGTAAGCAACCTGCTTAAAAAAATCAAAATAAGACAATGTTTTTCGTATTTCTTTTTTTAGCCCTTCTGTAAACAGAAAAAAAAGATTTGCATTTTAAAATAATTATGTAATTTTGCCGCCTCACTTCACATGTTCAATTCATATCTAACTCATGACCACACAAACAAACACAGAACTGAAGCTTGCATTTGATTTTGTTCAGTACACACACGAACACATTTTTTTAACCGGAAAAGCAGGCACCGGAAAAACAACTTTTTTACATCATTTAAAAGAACAACCGTTTAAAAAGATGATAGTAGTTGCACCTACAGGAGTCGCAGCTATCAACGCAGGAGGAGTTACAATACATTCCTTTTTCCAGCTTCCTTTCGGCCCGATAATTCCAAATGGATCTACCGGAACAGATCATCATGACACAAAAGAGTCACCACAGAACAGTCGTTCAATACATCGTTTCAGCAGGGCGAAGATCGATATTATACGCAGCCTCGATCTCCTTGTTATTGATGAGGTCAGCATGGTTCGTGCCGATCTCCTGGATGGAGTGGACGAGGTACTACGCCGGTTCAGAAGGAACAATAAACCATTCGGAGGCGTACAGCTTCTGATGATAGGAGATATGCACCAGCTCGCCCCGGTGATAAAAGATGACGAATGGCAACTCCTGAAAGATTTCTACACCAACGGATTTTTCTTCAGCAGCAGGGCATTGCAGAAGACCAATTATGTCTCAATAGAACTAAAAAACATATTCAGACAAAGTGACGAAGATTTTATTTCATTATTAAACAAGGTAAGAGACGGAGTCCTTGACGATGATACTTTGTCAAAATTAAACAGGCGTTACAAACCTGATGAAAAATACGAAAGCGATGCAATAATCCTTACCACGCACAATCATCAGTCGCAGACCATAAACAATTCAAAACTTAATGAATTGCCGGGAAAGGCATTTTCATTTTCAGCAATGGTCGAAGGCGATTTTCCGGAATCATCGTACCCGATGGATTTTAAACTCGTTTTAAAGCGGGGCTCTCAGGTAATGTTCAATAAAAATGACAGCTCGGGAAATCGGGAATATTTCAACGGTAAGATCGGAACGGTATCTGAACTTTCGGATGACGCTATTTCTGTAAGATGTCCCGGTGATGATCATAATATCGAAGTGGGACCGGAAATGTGGGAAAATGTAAAATACGATATCAACGACGAAACAAAGGAAATAAAAGAACGGATCATCGGGACGTTTCAGCATTTCCCGTTAAAACTGGCCTGGGCAATTACCATTCATAAAAGCCAGGGATTGACCTTCGACAAGGCTGTAATTGATGCCCGTTCGGCATTCGCTTTTGGCCAGGTTTATGTTGCCCTGAGCCGTTGCCGTACACTCGAAGGTATGATCCTGAGTTCACCCATAAGCCGGAGCTGCATTAAGAACGACGAGAATATAACATCGTTCGCAAACGACATCGGGAACAACGAACCAACACCAGAAAAACTTGGTATTTCCCGTCTGAATTACCAGAAGCAGCTGCTTGAGGAATTATTTGATTACAACAATACAGGCCGCAGACTCAACCTGATCCGCAAACTGGCGAGGGAGAACGAAGGCAGTTTCAGTAAGACCCTTCTTCCGGCAATTCAAAAACTTATAAATGTATTCGAATCTGAAATCGTGACCATTTCACAAAAGTTCATGTTACAGTTAAACTGGCTGATGGATAAATATGGAGTGATTGAAAAGAACGGAGAGACAGATGAGCGCATTAAAAAAGCCGGAAATTACTTTTCAGAAAAAACAGAATCGGTGCTGCTGGCCGGTATCCGGGAATTACCATTAGGAACAGACAATAAAGAATTACGAAAAACCATAAGTGAGACAAAGGGACAATTAGTTTCTGAACTGGAGATAAAACTTATCTGTTTAAGATCATTACATTCCGGGTGGGATCTGCACGACTATCTGCAGACGAGAGCCAAAGCCGCATTAAATGACTCTCCGAAAAGTCCGTCTCAGCAATCAGAAGAAGATCTTTATAAGAATCTTAAGCACCCCGAACTATACAAAATGCTTAAAAACTGGCGCGACAGAAAGGCAAAGGAGTTGAGACTTTCTACAGCAAGGATCATCCGGCAACCGGTGCTGGAAGAAATTGCCAATGCAATGCCAATGAACATAAGAGACTGTTTAAAGATCAAAGGTTTCGGCGCTCAGAAACGCAAGTTATATACTTCGGAGATACTCAATATTGTGCTTGATTATCTTAAAGCCAGCGGAGCTGACATTCCCGAAGATCCGGCACCCGGAACAAGATACAAGGGCGACACAAAAGTAAGATCGTCCCAGCTTAGTTATGATATGTTTATTTCAGGTATGCCTATAATAGAAATTGCCGAAGAAAGGGGATTATCAAAGTCCACTATCGATGGGCACCTGGCAGAATTTGTCGAATCAGGCAAAATTGAAATAGAAAGAATTGTGTCGCCGGAGAAAATTCAACTCATTACCGAATATTTTCTGAAGTCAGAAAGCAAAGCTCTCAGTGCGGCAAGGCTTGCGTTGGGCGAAGATATTTCGTATGCCGAATTGCGGATGGTATTGTCGTGTGTGAAGAACTAATACCAAACTTCTCTTTTTAATAGTCCAATAGCATGAAATTCCTATGTGTTTATTAGAGTGTGGGAAGCACGAAGTCGGGAGTCGGGAGCCGGGAGTTGGCAGTCGGCAATTTACAGTCGGCAATGCCCGATCCCACATGCCCAACTCTGCTTCTGACTTCAGGCTTCGGTCTTCCAACACTTTATTTAAATAAACCTACACGAATTATTTTGTTGGACTAATAAATAAATCAAATTGGTATAAAAGGATTCGTATTTTCGTTAATTCTCAGGACTCTCCCTGCTATTGCATTTAAAAATGCTACAAGGTGTCTGTTGTTAAACATAAAGGAATCGCAAATTAATCACAGAATTCAAAACTAAAATATTGGTTATTAATATAACAATACATATTGTTAGAGAGAATAACAATTCATTTAATAAAATTACTTCCTATAATATCTTTTGCAGACCAATAGTAATTTATTTTTGTTTCAAATAAAAAAAACAAATCTATGAGAAAGTTTAAATCAATTTTTATTGTAGGATTCTTATTATCCTTTTTATCAGTTCAGGCTCAGACTCCGGTCAACGCATTGAATTTTGACGGGACTGATGACTATGTACAGATCCCTTACAGCACAACTTTCAACCCAGCCAATTTTACGGTCGAGTTCTGGGCAAAGATAACCGGAGGGTCGGGGAACTACAGATGTCCTGTAAGTTCACGTTTCTGGGACGGTGGCAGCGGATTCTGGGGTTATAATTTCTATTATACTGATGCTGACACCTGGGCTCTGATGATTGGTACAGGAAGCTCATGGGATGCAATTGATTATCCTATGAATGCGTATGACACATGGGTGCACGTTGCAGGTGTATATGACGGAACTGAAATTAAGTTATATATAAACGGGGATCTTAAAGCATCAAAGGCATCAGTATATGTGCCTAATGCTTATACTGACCTGAGAATTGGCAGTATATCCGATGCGGTTAATTATATTTTCAATGGTGAAATTGACGAAGTGCAGATATGGAGCGTGGCACGTAGCGCCTGTGAAATAAAAAACGGAATGAATAAACATGTATCGGGCTTTGAACAAGGGCTGGAAGCATATTATAATTTTGACCAGGGTGTCCCGGGCGCAGATAATTCAGCTGTAATCAGTTTACCGGACATGACGGCAAACTCCAATAATGGTGTATTAAACAATTTTACATTGAATGGAACCACTTCCAACTGGGTTACTTCTGCAGCGGATGTATATGATTCGGGTGATCAGCAAATCCAGAATACTTCGTATACTTATGTAACAACAAGTTCTGTTGATATCAACGCAGAGATCACTGCTGCCGGTTCAGGCAATGCCACCACAAGAGGTGTTTGCTATTCTTTAGCACCGTGTCCGACTATTATGGACAATGTTGTTTCTGAAAACGGTTCATTTGGCTTAGGCGTATTCACATCAGATCTGACAAACCTTTTAATAGGTAAAACATATTTTGTAAGACCTTATACAATTAATAGTGCCGGTTTATCTTATGGAAATGAGATCACTTTTAAACTTGCTCCCGGCAACGCCCTTAGCTTTGATGGCGTTGATGATTATGTCACTACCCCTCTTGACGCTGACCTGGATGTTATGCCAACAACAACATGGGAAGCATGGGTTAAACCCGAAGCTCCCGCCGGTTGGGGAATGATATTCTGTATGGAAGATGGAGGCTGGGACAGATTCCTTGCTGTTAATGGAGGTTATTTTACAATGGGTCATACAAGCGACCAGTGGGTAATAGCGCCGGTTGAATATGGCGTATGGACTCATGTTGCCGTTGTTTATAATAATGGCGTAATGAAGTCCTATAAGAATGGTAAACTTTATACTACCATACAGGACGAAGGGAATCATTTATCTGCCGGAACATTTACCATAGGAGCAAACCAGGACGGATTATATAACTTATATGCAGGGCAGATCGATGAAGTGCGCGTATGGAATATTGAACGTACAGGATCGGAGATAATATCAAAAATGAACAGCACATTGTCTGGTACAGAAACCGGCCTTGTTGCTTATTATGGTTTTGATCACACTCCCGGAAGTACAACTTTGGAGGATATTTCCAGCAATGCATTTGACGGAACTCTTGTAAACATGGATCCTGCTAATGACTGGGTTGAATCGTTCGCTGTTATTCAGCCTCTTCTTGTGAATCCTGATAATATCACACAATCAGGTTTCGACTTGAACTGGTTCCCGGTTGCAGATGCTACCAACTATTATCTTGATGTAGATGACAATTCTGATTTTTCATCATTGCTTACTTCATACTCTAACCTGGATCTGGGAACTGATACGCAGATTACCGTTACAGGACTCACTCAGGCAACAGAGTATTTCTACAGAGTGCGTTCAATGACAAACAAATTAAGCGAAAACTTTGTAGGAAATGTTACGACCCGCTTTACACCCCCCGGAAGAGCCTTAAGTTTTGACGGTACAGATGATTATGCTGAAGTCAGTAACAATGATGCATGGAAACTCAGAACTGCCAACTATACGATCGAAACATGGATTCTGCCCGATCTTACAGATGATCAGCTGATATTTTATCATGGTGTTTGCGGATGGGAATGTCCCAGCTGGACATTAAGTATTGGTCCTGAAAATACTTGTAGTATTCTTGCCGGAGCTTCTGGAAAATTTACTTTCCAATCTGGGAATGCAGGTTCTGCAGTAATTCAGTCTGGTTCTGTTGTCACTGGTCAATGGGCGCATGTGGCTGTTACCTATGACGGAGCTAACCTTAGATTATATGTAAACGGTGTTCTCGAAGGAACAACTCCTTATACAAGTTTGCCTTATGATAACTATTACGGTTTTGTTGGTCTTGATGCCAGTTATGGCTGTGGAGGATACAGATATCCGTTCTCCGGAGACCTGGATGAAATAAGAATATGGAGCACTGCCAGAACAGAGACTGAACTCAGGGCAAATATGTACCAGATGGTAGACCCGGCTTCTGCAGGACTTAAAGCATATTACACAATGGATGAATTACCCGGGACAACTGTAATGAATGATGTTACAGGCAACGGTTATAATGCCAATCTTATTAATATGGACTATTTAAACTGCTGGGTCGAAAGTTATGCAATGGTTGCACCTGTTCCAGACACAGCTTCTTTAGTACATCTTTATGACTTTACTGCAAACTGGGACCCACAGGTAACAGGCGTTGCAGAAAACTATTATCTTGAAGTTGCATCCGATGCAGGTTTTACAAGTTATGTGAGCGGATATAGTCCTAAAGATTGCGGAACAAACCTTTCTGATGTAGTTTCAGGACTTGAAGATAATACTGACTACTACTACAGGGTAAGAGCATTTAAAACCTCGGTAGGTGATGTGGGAGCTTATCATTATTCAACTCCTGTTCATGTAAAAACTGCCAGCTTTACACCTCCCGGAAATGCAATCGACTTCGATGGCTCAAATGATTTTATTGCCGCCAGTCCTTTTACAAATCAGACAAGTGATATTACAATAGAAGCATGGGTAAACTGGAACGGAACACAGACAGGGACAGGTGAAGTAATCCTTTATAATGGTAATACAAGCACAACTGGATATGGTATCTTCCTGAATCCTACAGATAATTATGAGATATCTTTATTATGCGGAGGAGTGAGTGTTGTAACATCTGACATTGCATTAACACCGGATACATGGTATCATCTTGCCCTTGTAAACAATGCGGGTATCTGGACAATATTTGTAAACGGAACTCCTAATTCGTTCTCCGGCAATCCCGGTTTTAATATGATCAATGGTACAGATTTCGGCATAATTGGCGGAAATGGTGCAGGAACAGAAACCTTCCCCGGTATTATTGATGAAGTAAGAGTCTGGGAAACTGCACGCACACAATGCGATATAGTAGGCTATATGCACACTGAACTCCTGGGCGATGAATCAGATCTTGTTGCTTATTATAATTTCAACGAAGGAATTGCTGGCGGTGATAACTCTGCATTAACAATCCTTCCGGATCTTACATCAAATTCAAACAATGGCTCGTTGAATAATTTTGCCCTTATAGGTGCAACTTCGAACTGGATTGCTTCAACGGCAGATGTTACTACTCTGGGTGTCTATAATGACAATCTCGCTCCTGTTCCGGACGTCGCATCTTTGCCCGATATCTCAGGCGGATGCCCTCTGTCTATACCCACACCTACTGCGACTGATCCGTGCGATGGAACTATCATCGGAACTAC
>CAZEWB010000170.1:0-7348 GCA_964515655.1 uncultured Bacteroidales bacterium | reverse complement strand
TGTGTTGGGTGTGTTTGGTGGGGTTTGGAAATCGGTTTTTCCATACCGATTGGGAAAAGGAAATATGAACATGTTTCAATATCGGTACCGATTGCAACATGTTCATATTTCCTTTTCCCAATCGGTATGGAAAAACCGATTTCCTTACGAAGAATGCATCCAACGGGACATGCGTCCATTGCCTTCTTTGCATTTTCTTCGCTCATGGTTGCTGCAAGTTTTTTGTCAATGGCGATCTCAAGGTGCTTGCCCCTGCCTTTAAAAGCGAAATAACTTCTGCCTTTATCGTCCTTTATCATACGAACGCAGCGTTTACAGAAAATGCAGCGGTTCTTTTCGAGGATGATCTTTGGAGCAGATGCGTCTATTTCCCTGCGTTCGAAAGCGTAAGGGAAACGCGGAACCATCATCTGGTATTTGTATCCCAGTCCCTGAAGATCGCAGTTGCCGCTCTTTTCGCACGACGGACAAAAATGATTGCCTTCGACGAAGAGCATTTCAACGATAGCTTTTCTCATGTCCAGGAGTTCGTCCGTATTGTTTTCGACCTTCATGTCTGCTTCCAGAGGAGTAGTGCAGGATGACATGTAACGGCCGTTGACCTTAACGGTACATATCCTGCATGAACCTGCAGGAATAACGCCCTTCCAATGGCAAAGAACGGGAATGTAAACACCATTTTCGGCTGCAACATCAACCAGAAGCTGACCTTTTTCTCCCACACATTCTTTACCGTCTATTGTGAATTTAATTTTTTCACTCATGATATGTATTTTTTTTCGTTAATACTTATTGAATTATTCGTGATGAACTTCTGCTTTACGTCCGACAACTTTGCATGAATCGGCGATCGCTTTCGACATGTCAAAGTCGCTATGGTAATCAACGTCTTTTGTCTTTGCATCATAAAGTTCACGGAAATTTTCGATGGTCGTAGCTATGGGATTCGATGAAGTTTGTCCCAGTCCGCAACGGCTTGTATTCTTTATGATCTTACACCATTCCTTCATATCATCAACATCTTTCCTGATAGCACGTCCTTCAATAACTTTATTGATATGTTTTGTCAGTATCATATTGAACGAACGGCAGGTGACGCATGAGCCGCATGATTCATCCTCAAAGAATTTCATGAAATTCAATACCACATCTTTTAACAGATCGCGTTTTTTCCCTATCACTGTCATTGACCCTCCTGTGGCCAGATCTTCAAAAGCGATCTTGCGGCTGAATTTTGACGGAGGAAGACAGGTCCCGGACGGTCCGGCAACCTGGACGGCCTGTACGTCTTTTGCACCAACCATAGCAAGCATATCGGTAATGGTCATTCCCCATTCTATTTCATATACGCCCGGTTTTTCGCAGTCGCCCGAAATACTCAGAAGTTTTGTGCCAGAAGAATCTGCTGTTCCGATCTTCTTATACCATTCGCTTCCGTTTTCAATGATCTTAACAGCCGAACAATATGTTTCAACATTATTAATTATAGTAGGTTTATCATTATACCCTTTTTGTACCGGGAAAGGCGGACGGTTGCGGGGTTCTCCGCGTTTTCCTTCGCTCGATTCGATAAGTCCGGACTCTTCGCCGCAAATATATGCGCCTGCTCCGGACTGTATCCTGATGTCGAAATCAAATCCTTTTCCGAGAATATTTTTCCCAAGTAGTTTTTTTGTTCTCATGTCGGCAAGAACACTTTCAAGATACGCCAGAAGATATTTGTATTCGTACCTGAGGTACAAAATGCCTTCTTTTGAACCTATGGCCCAGCCGGAGATTGCCATGCCTTCGAAGATCATCTGTGCACGTTCAGTAAGCAATACCCTGTCTTTAAATGTACCCGGTTCACCTTCGTCGGCATTACATATTGCATATTTTTCTCCTGCTTCCTTTGAACAGAATAACCATTTTGATCCTGTCGGGAATCCGGCGCCGCCGCGGCCGCGAAGATTTGATTTCTTTACTTCGTCGATGACAGCTTCGGGTTTCATGCCAAGCGCTTTGGTCAGACCTTTACCCACGGCATATTCACCCAGGGTGACCTGGCCTGCCTTGCGGATGTTGTTCTTAACCATTGATTTCACAAGAGGATTTGCATTAACTCCGTCGCCATATTCTGTGAACATGGACTCGGCGGGTTTGCCGGCACGCATGTCGGCAACGATCTTTTTAACCTTGTCGCGGTTAAGTTGTGTAAATACGACCGTGTTGATAAGTGCTGCGGGCTCCTGATCACTCATGCCTATACAGGCAGTAAAGCGAAGGCTGATAAGACCGTCTTTGGTAGTTTCGCCAAATCTGATCCCGGCCTGTTTCTGGAACTCGTCAACAACCTCTGCCATTCCCATCATCTGCGATACCACGCTGTCGTTCACGTAAACAGCATATTTACCAACCGGCTTTGTGGTAAAGAAATGATAAAAGGACCTGGTTTGATTTACATCTGCTTCCGAAATCCCCAGTTCAGAAGCGATCAGGCTTACGGCTTCTTCCGAAACGCATCCGAAACCGGACTGAACAGACAGTAGAATGTCCATTAAACGACCCGGATTCTTGCCATAAGATCCAATAATACTGATGATTTTCTCTCTCATTACATTTATTTATTAGTTGTGTTTGAATTTGTTGATTTTTATAAGCACCAAATATATATTTTTAAAAGAAATTATTAAATAATATTCGTTGCCCCGGTTTATGTTTTTAAACACAGCTTTTAATTAACACTTTTATAAAACCCGGTTGTTCTTGAGAATCAATGTCCTTGCCTTTCTGGACATGGGTTGTGGTCAGAGCAAAGGTATAAAGGTATAAGGTATAGGTTCGTCTGGCGCACATGCCACCGCACCGGTTTAGCATAAGGTATATCCAGAATAATAATACCAGCGCGAGGGGCTGTGTGCCAGGAAACCTTATACCTCTATACCTTATACCTTTCCCAACCTCTGGCGTAAGCTGCCTAACCATGACCCAGACCACAGACCAGTCCCGCTGCCATGACATTTTACCAAGACTTTTTCCCTATGTCAGGGCAAAAACTAATTGAATATACTTCAACTCTCATTTATCTGTTTTTAATTCTTAATTTTGCAATCTGATTGTTAAAAAACAAGGATTATGTGCTTAAGCGTTCCTGCAAAAGTGATCTCGATAGATAACGACAAGGCTATAGTCTCTATCGGTGGTACAAAATACGAAGCTTCGCTTCAGTTATTGGAAGATGTTAAAGTTGGTGATTATATTCTTTTACATACCGGCTTTGCCATTCAGAAACTCAGCGAAGAGGAAGCACAGGAAACCATAAAATTGCTACATGAATTAGGTGAGATCGACCGGAAAATAAGGGAAGAGGAAGCAAGTAAAAAGAATTGAGCGTTCCAATAAAGAGGCATTTATATAATGAAATATATCGACGAATACAGGGATAAGGATTTAGTTCACTATCTGGTAGAAAAGATCAATAAGGTTTCGAAAAAGGAAATTGCATTAATGGAGGTCTGCGGAGGACATACATGGGCTATACAAAAGTTCGGTATACCTTCTTTGCTACCACAAAATATAAAACTCCTGTCCGGTCCCGGCTGTCCTGTTTGTGTTACAAGCAAAAAATTTATCGACCAGGCCGTTGCTTACAGCCGCTTAAAAGATGTTATCATTACAACCTATGGTGACCTTATCCGGGTTCCAGGCTCAACTTCTTCGCTGGACGTTGAAAAAAGCAGGGGCGCAGATGTAAGAATTGTTTATTCAATTCTTGATGCTCTTAAGATTGCTAAGGAGAATCCTTCGAAAAAAATAGTTTTTCTGGGTGTGGGATTCGAAACCACGGCTCCAAGCAGTGCAGCCGGCGTGCTGAATGCAGCAAAGGACAACATTGACAATTTTTTTCTTTTCAGTTCACACAAGATAATGCCTCCCGCCATGAGTGCATTGATAGACGAAGGCGTTAAGATTAGCGGATATATTGCCCCTGGACACGTAAGCACCATCACCGGTTCGTCCATTTACGAAGGCATCCCTCAGAAATACGGCGTCGGCTGTGTCATTTCCGGTTTTGAACCTACCGATATCCTTCAGACCATTTACATGCTGGTTGAACAGATAGAGAACAATAATTTCTGTGTGGAAATTCAGTACAAAAGAGCAGTAAAACCCGAAGGTAACGTGAAAGCACAGGAGATAATGAAAGAAGTATTTCAGTTGTGCGACGACTGGTGGCGCGGTTTTGGTGTTATAAAAAACAGCGGTCTTCAATTAAACGAAAAATACAGCCGGTTCGATTCCGAAAAAGCAATTCCTGTTGAGGTGGAAGAGACCATTGAAGAAAAGGGCTGTATCTGCGGGGAAATATTAAAGGGATTAAAGACTCCCAAGGATTGTAAACTATTCGGGACTGCCTGTACGACATCAAACCCTGTTGGCGCCTGCATGGTCTCGCACGAAGGCTCCTGCAATGCATATTTCAGGTTTAATAACTGATGTTAATCAAAAGGACAGTGAATAAGCCCAAAGATCCAAGACCCAAGATCCAAGACTCAAGGGACGGCTCCCTTGGAATTTGGGGCTTGGGTTTAGATCCTTCACTTCGTTCAGGATCAATTCCACTTTCATTTTCTTTTCACTTCGTTCAAGAAAATGTAGTGTCATTGATTTGGGGCTTGAAACTTTTTTCACTCAAGAATTTATTTACATAACATGAGTTAATAACTGATGGAAAACAATATACTCTTAGGTCACGGCAGCGGCGGAAAATTATCACACGAACTGATAAAAGGTCTTTTTGTCAGGTATTTTGATAATCCCATTTTAAAACAGCAGACCGATTCTGCCATATTGGAATTAGAAAGTTCGACCATTGCTTACACGACCGATTCCTATGTTGTTGACCCAATATTTTTCCCCGGTGGAAATATCGGCAAGATCGCTGTGTGCGGCACTGTAAATGACCTTGCAGTTTCGGGAGCAACGCCGAAATATCTCAGCGTCTCGTTCATAATCGAAGAAGGGTTTTCAATAAAAGACCTCGAAACTATTGTAAGCACAATGGCCGATGAGGCAAATAAAGCGGGAGTATTAATTGTAACGGGCGACACCAAAGTAGTGAACAAGGGACATTGCGACAAAATTTTTATAAACACTTCCGGGGTTGGTATTTTAAGCGGGAAGAATAAAAAGATAAGCAGCGGGGAAAACATAAAAGTCGGCGATAAGATCATCATCAACGGCTCAATTGCCGATCATGGTATGGCAATAATGGCTGCCCGTAATTTTGAGAATTTCACAACTGATATAAAATCCGATTGCGCCTGCCTTAACCAGTTAATAAAGGATGTTCTTAGCGTTTCCGATAAAGTGAAATTCATGAGAGACGCCACCCGCGGAGGTGTTGCAACTATTCTGTGTGAATTGACCGAAAACAACAAGATCGGTATTGAGATAGACGAAACGAAAGTGTTAGTTAACGAGAACGTGCGGGGAATGTGCGAACTTCTCGGGTTCGATCCTTTTTATGTTGCCAACGAGGGCAAGGTCATTATTATTGTCGCGCCCGAAGATGCCGAAAAAGTTGTGGAAGTGATGAGAAAAAATGAGTTTGGAAAAGAAAGCGCCATAATCGGTGAAATTTCAGAAGAGCATCCCGGAAAAGCAATACTAAAAACCGGAATAGGCGGAAAAAGAATTATTGATATGCTGGCGGGGGAACAGCTGCCGAGGATTTGCTGAGGGAATATAGATATTAAAAGACTTTTAGTCTAAGATTATATCCTATTACAAAAGTAGGTACTACATCCAAAGTGATACCCTTATTTACAGATGGCGCCAACCCAATTCCTCTGTAATATGAATACTGAAAATCTTTATTTGAAAACAAAATACCAATACCATAAAAAAAACTGTTTTTCCAGATATAGTAACATTTCCTATCATTTCCATGCAATATCCTTAAATGAAAATCCTTTCGATATACCCATTCGCTCCTTTGATCAGTAACTCTCTCACTTGTATGTACTGTTCCCTTAAAACTAAGATTATTATATATGAATGATAAACTAAAGAATTTTAAATCACTATAATAATAACGAACTCCAGTTTCTATTCCATACCCTTTCATTTCCCACCATTCAACCCTGTCGTAAGAATCAGCCATTAAATATGGGGCAGACCAAATAATTCCATTGTAGCATTTGCGTGCACCAAATGAAAAACTTATTTTTTCAGATGTTTTCAACTCTATAGAAAGGTTAGGATTCAATCCGCAAAAATTGATTACATCAGTTTTAATGAATAAATTAACTTTCCCTCTTGTTAATGTATCACTTTGAGACCAAACATCTATTGTAAACAAAGAAGTAAAAATAACTGTTAGAAGTATTATTCTACTCATATTTAATATGTAAAGATAATAAAAACATAGATAAAATTAAGCTTTGGATTTTAGTGGCTATAAAATCAATTTTGTTAATTTTTCTTCTATTTGCTGATCAATAAAATCTCTATATGTTTGAATTAACGGAAGATGAGTTCCTAAACTTGAGGTCGCAATTTGCGACCTCAAGTTGGGGTGGTCAGCGTTATTTGCCTTATGTATTTACCGAACATGAGGTTAAGCAACTTGCAAATGTTTTAAGAAGTAAAAGAGCCAAACAAATGAGCATACGTATTATTGAAGTATTTGTTAAAGATGCGTGAAATGTTAACAGATAATTTAAGCATAAGATTAGAAGTAGAAGAGATAAAGAAGAAACTTGAAAATCAGGATAAAAATATTGAATTGGTTTTTACTTTTCTTGATGAACTTATAGAAAAACATGAAAATCCGAAACCGCGCAAACGCATCGGATTCAGAACCGGTAAAGAAAAAGAATAACCTGACCTTAATTATTTTTATCTTTGCATCCCAACGTTTTTTAGTGGAAACCTAAATTTTGTCTTTAACAATATAATACATGCACGAATTTTCAATAGTAATGAACATCTTAAGTATCGTTGAGGAGAACGCTGTAAACCTCGATGCAAAAACAGTTCATGAAATTGAAATGGACATTGGTGAACTGAGCGGTGTAGATTACGATGCGCTGGAATTTGCGATGCAACACTCAAAAAAAAGTGAATTGCTCGAAAATGCAAAACTGGTAATTAACAGGATACCCGCAAGGGCCAGGTGCAATTCCTGTCATCACGAATTTGAATTAAACGACTTTTATACACCCTGTCCCAAATGCGGTAAATTCGACCACGATATTTTTCAGGGAAAAGAATTAAAGGTAAGGGCAATAAAAGTTGATTGACTCCCTTGCTGTAAAAGCGTCTGAAAATAATATATTAGAAATGCCATTCCCCGGTCATGGGC
>CAZEWB010000169.1:1746-7378 GCA_964515655.1 uncultured Bacteroidales bacterium | reverse complement strand
AAATTAGTAAAGGCCAATGTTTTTTCGTAATCCAGTTTTTGTTGTGCATTAGGATCCATGGGATCTCCGTCAAATGGAGAATCGCAGATATCAACATTTTCGGCAGCAAGTGCAATATCATAGGTATCGGTTGCAGAACACATGGCAAATAAAAAGCCACCTCTGTTTATATATTCCTTTATTGTTTTAGCAACGAACAATTTTAATTCGGACACTTTTGCAAATCCGAATCTTGTGGCCATAGCCTGCTGCCTGTCTACATCTTCCTTGTACCATACTGTATGCTGGTATGCTGTCCAGAATTTCCCGTACTGCCCGGTAAAATCTTCGTGGTGCAGGTGTAGCCAGTCGTATTTATTAAGGTCACCGCGGATGATCTCTTCATCATAAATAAGGTCATACGGAATTTCAGCATAAGTCAGAACAAGAGTAACGGCATCGTCCCAGGGAAGTTTATTTGGCGGAGCGTATACAGCTATTTTAGGGACTTTTTCGAGTTTCATTGCGTCCATATTCATATCAGGCTGCATGATCTCCTGCAGAATAGCATTTGCACTGGCATCTGCGATAATTTCATACGAGACATTACGGATAAGGCACTCATTTTCCACATCTTTATTTCCCTGTATAAGGAAGCTACCTCCCCTGTAATTAAGCAGCCACTGGACTTCAACTCCGTTCTGAAGCACCCAGTATGTAATACCGTATGCTTTTAGGTGGTTTTTCTGCTCGCTGTCCATCGGAATAAGCAGATATACGGCGCCGGAAGGTAAAAAAAGGAAGCAGAAAAAAAGACTAAAAAGGAGTCTTTTTATCCTTGGTCTGATCGTCGATAAGGCTGTGAGTAGAAGAGTCTGAAGGGAGTTCATTCATTTTAGATTTAAGGACAATGTTACCTGCATCTTCCTGTGAAAATTCAGGATCATTCCAGTCGGTAAATTTAGCGAATTTTTCGATAAACTTCAAATCAATGTCTGTTACGGCGCCATTACGGTGTTTTGCAATAATAATGTTTGCGACTCCTTTAAGAGAGACTCCGTCGCGTTCGGTAAAGCCAAACCTTTCGGGACGGTGTATAAATATAACGATATCAGCATCCTGCTCAATTGCGCCTGATTCGCGAAGGTCGGCAAGCATCGGTTTCTTGTCACCGCTCCTCAGTTCCGCTGCCCTGTTAAGCTGCGAAAGTGCAATGATTGGAATATTAAGTTCTTTTGCCAGAGCTTTAAGTGAACGTGAAATATTACTGACCTCCTGCTCGCGGTTACTTTTTACATCACTTGAACCGGTCATAAGCTGAAGGTAGTCCACTGCTATCAGTTTAACTCCATACTGACTGACAAGGCGGCGGCTTTTAGCCCTTAATTCAAAAATAGATAAAGCAGGCGTTTCATCAACATATAACGGAGATGTGATAAGCTTATTGGTTTTGTGCATCAGTTGTTTCCATTCGTAGTCAGCAAGACGTCCGCTCCTTACTTTTTCACTTTCGAGTTCTGATTCTGCCACCAGCAAACGTTTTGCCAGCTGCACCGAGGACATTTCAAGACTAAATACGGCTACAGGAATTTTAAACTCCACCGCCATGTTCCTGCACATGCTCAGCATAAAAGCGGTCTTACCCATCGAAGGACGGGCGGCTATTATAATAAGGTCTGAATTCTGCCAACCGGAAGTGATCTTATCCAGCGAAGTAAATCCTGAAGGAACCCCGCTGACCCCGTCAGGTTTATTACCGGCTTCCTGTATCTGTTTGATAGCATCATCCATGACCAGCTGAATAACCCGGGCTTCGCGCTTCATGGCGCCTTCGGACAATGTGAACAACTGGTTCTGCCCATACTCAAGAGTGTCGTCAACATCTTCTGACTGCTCATAAACCCTTTTCTGAACTTCAGTTGAAACACTTAACAGTTCACGCTGAACATATTTCTGATATACTATCCTGGCATGATACTCAAGATGCGCTCCGGACGTAACTTTTGAAGTAAGATCGGTAAGGTAATAAGGAGTCAGTTTATCATCTATCTGCCCTCTTTTAAGGAGTTCATCCTTTACAGTAAGTATATCTATCGTTTTATTATGTCTGGATAATTCCTGGATCGCTTCGAAGATCTTCCTGTTCTCATCATTCCAGAAACATTCAGGTTTAAGTATATCGAGTCCAAGAATTGCTGAATCCTGCTCCAGCATCATTGCCCCAAGTACAGCCTGTTCTAATTCAATCGATTGTGGCGGTATTTTTCCTGCTTCGGTAATAGTGTTCGTCGTAGACTGAGGTTTTTGTATCTGCTTTGCCATTTTTATTTTTTTTCAGGACAAAATTAGTCAGCTGAGATCGTAAAAACTAAAATACTTATCAGTTATTTTTGTTTAATAAGTTGTTAAAAAATTTTCTGATTATTTTGATTTTTTGTATCTTAACATCTTATTTGAAGGGAGAGGTATTAACAATAATTTTTGATGGACAGATTATTTTTCATATATCTTATATTCATAGCATTATGTTCAGTGTGCTGTAAAAAGGACAAGAACAACGACAGCGAACCTGTGGTTACTTCATTCACTGTTAGCGGAAACACTTTTACAACAATAGATACGATTGACTATGACATTTCTGTTGAAGACGATAAAGAAGTCAAACGTGTTTCGGTATATATTGCAGATGCAGGCTGGAACCCTGTCACATCGCCGAAAGTGATTGAAATAAATGCTTCTTCCGAAAGTATTTCCGGTACTTACACTTTTTCGGACCGATATCTGGAAAACTGCTCTTATTTTTTTATCTGTGCCGTTTCTGATGAATTTCATCTTGTAAGAAGTACCATAGCCATTATAATACAGCCATTGCAGAAGCAGACCGAAGAATTGTTTGTACTGGCAGACGATAACAGCACATGGAGAATCGGAACTATTAACAGTACTTTCGATTCGGTAAGTTTCAAACTCACCCTGCCAGGTAAACCTGTTGACGTAGTCTGCAACAGTTACAGTGACCAGATAGCGGTGTTGTACGAGAACGGGACTGTTACGTCATACTCGTACCCTGATTACAACGAAATGTGGAATTACCCCGGACTGCATCAGCCGGGTGAAGTTTTCAGAGGGTCTGCATATGTTATAGATAATCTGATAGCCTGCGGTACAGCCTATGGAAGTATCTACTTTTTTGATGCAACAGGAACTATACGAAAAACTGTAACTACATCATCCGAGTCAAACGTTCAGTGTAATGATTTCATACTTAACGGAGACAAGATAATTTCTTACAATAAAGGATACGGTACCGGCCATACTCATATAGATGTCAGTTCATACACCGGGGGCGGGAATATTTCCGAATACCCTGCTCCGGAGGATGTTGTCCGGATAACTTTGTACGAAAGCCCTTACATCCTTGTGTGGTCGGCAAATGATGTAAAGACGTTCAATTATGAGAATCCATTCTTATACCTGATCGGCACGCATCCTTTGACACCGTTATACGAAGCTTTACATTTCAGTAATGAGAACTATCTCCTTTGTTTCGGACAGGAAGTATACAGTTATAATCCCGTAAACAACGTATATACTCAGCAGGGAATGAGCGGCGGCAACTCAATGTTTCATGAAAATGTAAGCAATATTACAATGTGTATTAAAGACCAGTCAATATATTTCTATAATTCAGCCACACTGATAAAACAGACTTCGTTCTCTTTCACGCCTGTTAAAATAGCTGCGTTATATAATAAATAGCGACCATTGTTGGCTAAATCCTATTTTTAGGTGCTGGATTTGTTTTAGAACAGAAATTCTGGTTTCAGTTTTTTTTTGTGTCATGTCTGTGTGCAGCATTTTATATAAGAGAAAAGCTAAGTCCGGGGCGATCCCGTAGGGATCAAATATTTATAAAAAAAAAACGGCAAATGAACTGTCCCATCGGGACAGAAACCATACTAAACAATATCCTTAAAGATGTACTTATCGTCATATTTAATTTGTTTTGTCCCTACAGGACAAATGTATTACTTTTTTGTTTTTATAAATATTTTGCCCCTGACGGGGCAATTCGTGTATACATCGTAGCAAAGTATAATGTAATAAACTTATGTTTACTTTTAATTATCTTTTCTCTTTGACTTTTTCGTAACTATAATTAAGATTTGTGAATAACTATTAATTCAGCACCTCAACATTGTTGTCATCTGTTTTGTTAATATATCCGGAGTTTATCCCGACATTAGGAGTGGGGAATAAACAAATGTGCAACCTTTGATTTGTCAAATTTATAGCAATAAAAAGTTTAGTAAAACTGGTCTGCTTTTTCATTTACGTCTAAAAAACTAACTTTGTAAAAAATATATCAATGAATTCTATTCGTCAGGATAAAGTAGCGCGTTTGATCCAAAAGGAGTTGAGCAACATATTCCAGCAGAACGCGCCCAACATGTTCAACAATGCTATGATATCGGTCACAGTTGTAAGAATGAGTCCCGACCTTTCCCTTGCAAGAACATACCTCAGTATATACAACACCCAGTGCTCCGATACCGAAGTCTTCGAAAACATCCAGACCCAGAAAAGCAGGATCAGGAATTTACTTGGACAAAAGATAAGGAACCAGGTAAGGTCAATTCCCGAGATCGCATTCTTTATAGACGACTCCCTTGATTACTTCAACAAAATAGATGATTTGCTGAAAAAATAATGAATGTTTCCTTCTTCATAGCCCGCCGTTACCTGTTTTCGAAGAAAACCACCAACATAATAAACGTTATCTCTTATGTTGCAATAGCGGGAGTTGCAGTTGGCACAATGGCTCTTGTTTCTGTCCTTTCAATATTCAACGGTCTGGAAAGTCTGATCGTTGAAAGATTCAACACATTTAATAATGATCTGAGGATAGAACCTGCCAGAGGGAAGTATTTCAGCGCCGACTCAGTTTTCTACAGCCAGTTAAGCAAAGTAAAGAACATTGAGACAATAATGCCTGTCCTCGAAGAAAACGTTTTAATTAAATATAATGATATATACCATCCGTTCCAGATGAAAGGTGTTGATGACAGGTTTACCGAAGTTGTAGATCTCAGGAATCACATGATCGACGGTGAGTTTACACTCAACTACCGCAACACTCCCACTGCTCTTATAGGAATTGCCGTTGCCGGAACACTCTCCTACTACAACCCGTATGTAGCGCCTGTCCAGATATACGTGCCCAATCCTCTGTCCGATCCCGGCGATCCCCCCGAAAATGCATTTTTCCACCAAAGCATAATGGTATCGGGAATATTCAGTATAGACCCGGAAATTGACTACCTGGTGCTGGTTCCATTGTCATTCCTTCAGAATTTAACAGGCGACACACTAAAAGTTTCTGCCGTTGAGTTATCTGTCGACAGTTCTGCAGATGAAAAACTATCTGAAAAAGACCTGCAGACTGTTCTCGGTTCTGCTTATATTGTAAAAAACAGGAATGAGCAGAATGCACTCCTTTATAAGATAATGAAATCGGAAAAACTGATTGTCTTTCTGCTGCTGGCCTTTATTCTTCTCATCGCATCGTTCAATATCCTCGGTTCCCTTACCATGCTTATTATTGAAAAAAGAAAGGATGCCTCTGTCATCAGGAGTTTTGGGCTTGGCCTTG
>CAZEWB010000169.1:0-1736 GCA_964515655.1 uncultured Bacteroidales bacterium | reverse complement strand
ACGATACTGATGAATGCTTTGCTTACTGGTTTCGGGCTTGGCCTTGCAGGTGTCAGAAGGATCTTCCTTTATCAGGGAATGATGATAGCATTTATCGGCGCTGCTGCAGGGATATTGTTGGGAGTCCTTTTCTGTGTATTACAGACGGAGTTTTCAATAATCCCGATGGAAGGGAAAAGCCCCGGTTCATTTATCATAAACGCTTACCCTGTTGAAATGCGGCCTACAGACTTTATAATTGTTTTTTTCACCGTGATGCTTATTGGATTTATGGCTGCCAAATTTCCGGTAAGGTATATAACGAGACGTTTTATAATTGAGAATTGACACATGAATATCAGGTTTGTTTCAGGATTGTTATTTTTATTTATTATGCTTTCAGGTTGCTCCTGGCAGGAGTATTTTGTAATAATGAACAATTCGCCAAACCCTGTTACTATTGAATACTGTGTTACTGTTATTGACGGGTTCCCGATCTTTGCAGATGATCCTGAAATATTTGAATGCAACAGAAACAATACTATAAACTGGGAACGACCCATACAACAGGAAGTGACTACAAATTCCGATACTGTTTTCCGCTTCACTCTCAATCCCGGCAACGCATCAATAATCGGACGCCTTAGTAACGATCACTACAGTAATTACAACCAGTATTATATTAACGGAAGGGTCTTTAACCTTGAATATATTTACATATACTCCGACAAGGATACCACAACCATTTATCCTGAGAACTTCGACAAAGTCTTTAAAAAAGACGATGGGTATATTACATGCAGACTATCATAGAATCTGCTAACCTGATTAATTCATAAACTTCTACATTAAGGGCTAAAGCCCTCTGTTTATGTTAGTTTGTATTACCCCGACCTTTAGGTCGGGGTAATACATAATATTAAATAAATAAACATTTTATCAGCAAATGAGAATCAATCAGAAAACTTTTTTACATTTGCAATGAAAACTTAAATTTTTAAATAATGAAAAAACAAAAATCTTTTATTACATTGTTGCTTATTTGCTCAATAGTAATAGGTTTCACATCCTGTAAAAAAGGAGAAGACGATCCATTTCTGTCCCTGAAAAGCCGCGACAGCCGCCTTAAAGGCGAGTGGGTAATGAAAAGCGCCTCAATCACCGATACTTATTCCGCAAGTGGCTTGTCTTCTACATCCACTACGACCTACAATGGCACGCAAATGACAGAAACCGTTGCAACCGGTTCGGATACCTGGGCATATACTTACAACATCACTATTGAAAAGGACGGCACATGCAAAATGGTTGAAGTGGATGACGGAAGTACTACAAATTACGAAGGTACATGGGTATGGAGCCATAAAAACAAATCCAACGAGACAAAGAACAAAGAAATAATAAACTTTACCTATACCAAAGAAACTTATAACAGCTCTACTTACCAGTACACAGGCATTTCGGTAGATGAATCCTGGCAGATACAAAAGCTGGCTTCTAAAGAATTGATTGTTAAATTAAGTGCTACCTATACTGCACCTACTTATACATCTACTACGGAAGGAACTATTACTTTTGAAAAGAAATAACAATTAAGGAAAAAATAGAAAAGGCTGCCTAAGGCGGCCTTTTTTTTAGGGTTTGTCCCGAGATAAAGTTTACAGAATTGACGCAGTAATTTTGTTCTTTTTCAAGGCGCAAATTGCAGCTAATAGCAGGCGGCTCTTAGCAAAATTTGTAACGCAGAAAAAGGGCAA
>CAZEWB010000168.1:0-7392 GCA_964515655.1 uncultured Bacteroidales bacterium | reverse complement strand
GTTCTTTAATCGGCTTTTTTGTAATTTTAGAACCCTTCTTAACTATAAATTCCTGAATTTCTGCATCAACACCATATAAGTGCGAAAGAACACCTCCTTTATGAATGGTTCTGAAAATAAAATTTGCAGCAGCCAGTTTTTTATTTATCAAAGTATCTATACCCATATTTTGTGAATAGTCAAATAAACCTATATTTTCTACCATTGCTATATTCTTTCTAACACCTGATTCTTTAGCAATAAGACATGTAAAAATATTCGTTTCGGAATTTCCTGTTACAGAAATTATTGCATCAAAGTTTCCTATCCTTTCTTCTTCAAGCAATTTTACATTTGTTCCGTCCCCACAAACTATTTGTACTTTGGGAATAATTTTCGCCAGATAATTGCATCTTTCAACATCTTTTTCAATCAGTTTAATATTATAATCTTTACTTAATTTAAGCGCTACATATTTGCCGGTCCGGCTACCTCCAATTATTAAAATATTTTTTATATGAACTGTTTTCTTGTCGGCATATTTAAGAACTTTGTTCTTGCCTTCTTCGGTAGATACGAAATATAAATGATCTCCCTTTTCAAGAAGTGTGTTACCCGTCGGAATGATTGTTTTCCCCTTTCGATGAACTGCAACAATCATAAATGAATTTTCCGGTATAATATTTACAGTTTCGGCAATGGTCTTATTGATTATTTTAGAATCATCTTCCAGATACATTCCCATAATACATAAAGAGCCGCCATTAAGATCTATTGTTTCGGTCAATGCAGGAGATTTTAAAATTTTTTTAATCTCTCTTGCTGCAAGCGATTCAGGTGAAATAAAATCATCAATGCCTAAATCATGTAAATCAAGGATATTTTTATCAACCAGATATTCCATGTTGCTTATTCTGGCAATGGTGAATTTTGCTCCAAGTTTTTTTCCAATTAAGCATGTAGTAATGTTTGCCGACTCATTTGATGTAACAGCAATTAAAAGATCAGCACCTTCAATTTGAGCTTCTTTCAATACTCTATAACTTGTCGAATCGCCTAATACCGTAGCAATTCCCAGACTTTTTTCGACTAATGCGAGTTTTTCCTTTTGTGTATCTATCAGGGTAATATCTTTATATTCCTGTTCTAATAATTTTGCAAGATAAAACCCAACATCACCATCACCGGAAATAATAATTTTCATTGTCTTTATGGTTTTAGTTTTCGAGAATTGTTTTAATGTAAACCGGTTTAAGGTTCTCAGGCATTAAATCAAGATGTTCTTTTAATGTCATTGATTTTTCTTCAAATGCCAAAACACTAAAAAATTCATTTTCTATAGCATTTTTTTCATACAATGACCCCTTGGAATAAAGTAAAAGAATGAGAGCAAGAAAGGGCTCTTTTATTTCATATATTAAATTCATCTTTGTTTTACTCCTTTTTTTTCTTTTTCTCAACGTAAATAGTAAGTAAATAAACTACTGCAATTGTTATAATTAATGAAAGCAACGTTTTATAATTAAATACCTCGTTAAGTGGGATATTTAATACTGAAAAGATCAATAATAACAGCGTGTTCACTTAACTTGATTTAGTCAGTACAAAGCTACAATGAAGAATATAAAGAAAAGATTAAGATAAAATGATAAGGCGTAAATATTTTATAAAGAATATATCGCCGTAACACAGGAAATGTATTCTGCACATCTTCTCCGTGAAGGCATTTTGTACTTTTATTCTTCTGTTCTGATTATTTTACAATCAGAGTCGTTACTGACCACCAGCGGGATTTTTTCTGTAACGATACTGCTTGTATCCAGTCCATACGCTCTTTCTTCAGTGATGCCTGATTTCTTCAGAATATCATAACAGTCCATAATAAACTGATCGAACATTTTGAAATCATAATCATAGCCCTGTACCCTGTCTGTTAAAACAAAGCGGAAGTCTCCCGATACAGAATATTTACGAAGAGAGGGGTATCGTGATGTGATATCAACTTCATTAACTGAAACCAAATCCTCGATTGCCTTTCTGAAATACTGGTTTATCTTTAACGGCACTTTAAATCCAAGGTTAAAATCCAGCCTTATCAATTCACCGGGTATAAGCGGGCTTACCTTATATGACAATGTATACGGTTCGTCAACAACATCAACATGAATTATCCAGTACACATCGGCTCTTTTAGGCTGTTTATTGAATATTGAGTGAATAACCTTAGTTTCAATTTCATTAACAGATTTTGAATTCGTAAAATATACAAGATTGGTAGCATATTTAGTAATGCTTTTATCGTTTTTCATTTCATGCAGCAGGGAAAAATACTTTTTAAAACTTACATATTTTCTTAGTTTGCTCTTTATTGTCCTTCCCCTGTACCAAATATACATTATAAAGATTATGATCCCTGCTGTTAAAAGAGTGAACCATCCACCGTGGAGAAATTTAAAGAGGTTTGCAATAAAGAATGATCCTTCGATAAAGAGAAAACTTCCAAGAAAAAGCAATATCACAAAAGCAGATCGTCGCTCTTTATAAAAATATACACTCATAAGTATGGTTGTCATCATCATTGTGATCGTTATTGAAAGCCCGTATGCAGCTTCCATGTTCGCCGACTTTCCGAAAAAGAGTATCACAAAAACGCAGCCGGCAAAGAGGAATTTATTTATACTGGGAATATAAACCTGTCCTTTGATACTTGTGGGATGGCTTATTTTCACCTTTGGCCAGAAGTTCAGTAAAATAGCTTCATTAATGATAGTATACGACCCGGAGATCATTGCCTGACTTGCTATAATAGCAGTGATAGTTGCCAGTAATATTCCATATATCAGAAACCAATCGGGCATAATAGAATAGAACGGGTTTGTATCACCGGTGACCCCGGGATGCATAAGCACCCATGCGCCCTGTCCCAGGTAATTCAGGATGAGTGATGCTTTTACAAATATCCATGATATCCTTATATTCTGAAGTCCGCAATGTCCCATGTCCGAATACAATGCCTCGGCGCCTGTTGTGCATAGGAAGACAGCCCCGAGTATCAGGAATCCGCCATGATGGTTTGATAATAATTCTATAGCATAAACAGGATTAAAAGCCTTTAATATTACAGGGTTCTGAACCACCTGTGAAAGTCCGAGAACTGCTAAAGTAAGAAACCAGATCAGCATTACCGGTCCGAAAGCGCGGCCAAGGGAATTTGTGCCATATTGCTGAACAAAGAACAATGCAAATATTATCACCAGCACTATCGGGATGACAGGGATACCGGGATTTATCAGCTTAAGCCCTTCTACTGCCGAAACTACCGTAATTGCAGGAGTGATAATTCCGTCGGCAAGCAATGTTGCACCGCCAATAATTGCAAAAACGAATACCCATTTAACATTACGTCTTATAAGTGCATATAATGCAAATACCCCGCCTTCACCTTTATTGTCAGCCCTGAGTGTGATGAAAATATATTTTAATGTGGTCTGGAGAGTAAGTGTCCATATAACACAGGAAATTGCACCAAGTATCAGATCTTCATTTACCACATCTGAACTGTTCATTATAGCGCTGATCACGTATAGTGGCGATGTGCCGATATCTCCATAAACTATCCCGAGAGTTATTATGACTCCCCATGCACTGAGTTTCGAAATATTTGTGGTTTTCATTTAATTACAATACCGATTGAAAAGGATTTTAATTATATACTACAGGAATAATTGATTTATCACAGATGTTTTCATTTACCTTTTGGCTTACCGGTGTTCTTCTTCATTTTACTATCAGTGTAAATGGTCAATAATGTTACTATTACTACAATAATTACTGCTGAAAGCAATGTCTTCCAGGTGAATAATTCGTTGAAACTAATATTTAACATTCTTTCCAGCTGATAATAAAAAGCCTTTTACGGGAAGAGATACAATATGATCATCTGTACACTTTTATTTAAGCTATAAAGCTACAGCCGCGTTTATAAATAATAGATAAAGAAAGGATGGGAAAGTATAAAGATTTTATAAAGATTCTGTATTCAATGAACCAGGGCAAACACATTTAAATTTATAAGGTGATTATAATGATCTGAAATCAAGATATCTGCGATGCATTTTATTATTCACAGACATGATTGCTACAACCCGCATCATCGAGATGACGATTAAGCAGGCAGGACAATAATTGATAATGGCCTTGAAATTTCATACAAAACCGAAAAACATACAGAAATAAAGTCCATGGGAGATAAAAAGGAAATGCCGATCCAGGAGATTACAAAAAGTTATTTATTTTTTGTACATTTGAAAACACAAATCTTTTTCTCATGAAAATTCTACCTTGTGTTATATTGCTCTACCTTTGTTTTGCAATTCCATTGCATGCTCAGAAAAATTCTGAAATAGACGTTCTGAAAAACCGGTTGAAACAAAAAACAAGAATTACCGAAACGGCCGATATCCAAAACCAAATCTCTATACTTTACAAGAACATTAACGCCGACAGTGCACTTCATTACAACAACATTGCCCTTGAGACTGCGCGAACTGCAAACGACAATAATTTACTCGCATCAGCATTAAAAAACCGGGCTATTATTTTTAATCTTCTGGCAGATTATGAGAAAGCCGTAAACTTTGCCCTTGAAGCGGCTTCCTTTGCAGAAAAGGGCAATAATAAACTTTTAACTGCCGAATGCATGTTTACCATTGGCCATATTTATTACCATAAGGCCGAAAATGAAATGTTCAGAAATAAAGAAGACCTGGATCATTCGCTTGAATATTACAATAAAGCTCTGGGAATTTCTGAAGAACTTAATGACAGTTTACAGATTGTAAATAACTGGATTGAGATCGGTCTTGTGTCTTTTCAGCTTGGCGACATTGAAAAAGCAGTGAAGTTCCTTAACGATGCGCTTGATATCAGTAAGCGGAATTCTTCTCATCGCGATTTCTTTCACAACATTGCAAAGGCCTCTCATAACATCGGGCTGGTTTATACTGCGGGGCAGGAATATGAGCTGGCAGCAGAAAATTTTATAAAAGCAGCAGAAATAGATTCCATTCTTAACAACAAAGAAGGAGTTGCGCTTATCCGTTATGCCGAAATTATGCTTTGTCAGGGAAAATATAACCAAGCATTGTATTATGCAGGCAATAGTTACGACACTGCAATTGCATATAATTTCAAATTAAGGGCAAAGCAGGCTTGCGAGGTCATGCAACAGGCATACGCTGCCAAGGGAGAATATAGGATGGCCTATGATATAATGCTTAAATATCAGGCCTTTTCTGATAGTCTTTATAGTGAGGATTTTATAAAGAAACTCGGCAACATGGAATTATCGCATCAGTTTGAACTTCAGGAACAGGCAACTGAGATGAAATACAATGCCGAAATAAACCGCCAGAAGCTTATGCGTAATGCATCGTTGATAGGACTGTTACTTACACTTTTGCTGATAATAGTTGTGGTTTACGCATATTTACAGAAGAGGAAATCGAATCGTATTTTACAGGTAAAAAATGAACAGATATTACAGCAAAAAGACGAAATAGAAGCACAGCGTGATCTTGCAGCACAGCAGCGTGACCTTATTTCAGAACAGAAACATGAGATCACTGACAGTATACACTATGCTTTTCGTATTCAATCTGCCGTTATCCCTGATGAAAAATATATGTCGGACATTCTTTCCGATTACTTTGTTTATTACAGGCCCCGCGACATAGTAAGCGGCGATTTCTACTGGATAGGCAGTATTGAAGGAAAGCTGATAATAATTGCCGCCGACTGTACCGGTCATGGCGTTCCAGGCGCGTTTATGAGCATGTTAGGAGTAGCCTTCCTAAATGATATTGTAAATAAGGAGAGTATTACCGATCCTGCAAAAATACTTAACCGGCTTCGTCAGGAAATTGTCCGCGCACTTAAACAAAGCGACAAGGCCAAAGAGGGCGGAAATTTCCAAAGTGTTAAGGACGGTATGGATGTGGCTGCAATTACAATAAATCCTTCTGAAAAATCACTTCTTTTTGCAGGTGCAAACAATCCACTGTACCTGATAAAAAACAAAGAACTTGTGGAGATAAAGGGAAATAAGATGCCCGTTGCTGCATATACTGTAATGGACGATTTTGAATGTCATGAATTTCCGGTATCGGAAAATGATACACTTTATATATTTTCCGATGGATTTGCCGACCAGTTTGGAGGACCTGAAGGGAAAAAGTTTAAATACAAACCGTTTAAGGAACTTCTCCTGAGCATCCAGAATAAACCCATGAGAGATCAAAAAACAATGCTGAACGAAACTTTCGAGAACTGGAAAAACTATGGCGGAGAACACTGCGAACAGATAGATGATGTAATGGTAGTAGGAATCAGAATTTAATTATATTTACAACTATTGACTTTAATACAACAAATATGAAACTGACATTATTGACATTACTTGTCGCTGCTGCGATTGCTTCATGCAATCAGAGCCAGGAAGGCAAAACAGACGATCAGAGCGATTCTGTTAAAACTGTACAGATCGATACGGGTTATATTCTTAACGATCTTTTAAAGATAAAGGACCTGGCATCCCTAAAGCAAATGTACGGCGACAGTAATGTAATCATTGATACGATCTGGGGCGCCGAAGGGATGTTCGTTATTGGTACAAAATTATTCTCAGGCACCGACATGCAGGTAGATATAATGTGGCAGGACAGTATAAACAATTCGGGCATGATCAATGCCACTATAAATGCAACTTATGATGAAGAAACATTCACACCTTCCTTCAACAACAAAAAATGGAATACCCGCGAAGGAGTTTATCTGGGCATGAGCCTCGAAGACCTTGTTGCGCTTAACGGGAAACCAATAAAATTCTATGGCTTCGGCTGGGACTACGGCGGAATTGTCACTTCTTTAGAAAAAGGCAAACTTGAAGGAGCCTGCATAGGCATGGTACTTTCAAACACAAACGTATCGGACGGAATGGCAATAGACCAGTTATCCGAAGTGCTTGGCGATTTTGAATTATGTTCTGCCGATAAAGACTATTCAGCATACAAGATCAAAGTTGTTAGTCTCTTTGTTTTCAAAAAATGATAGGACATCTCTAAAAACTTCAAAATACGAGCATCAATTTTCAAACAAATTCCAAAACTCTAAAATTCAAAAACAGGCTGCCGACGATTCCATGTCCTCCACTTCGTTACGGACGATGGAATGTCGGCTGAAGGTTCCGACCTTCCATCGTTTCCTGGGTAGAACGAATTACAGACATATAGTATTTGGGAATCATGGAAGCGTCGGAACTGACAAAACCCAAAACCCGTTTTGAATTTAATTTTTTTGAAATTGGAATTTGTTTGATATTTGTATTTTCAGATTTGGAATTTATTTAGAAAGTTT
>CAZEWB010000167.1:0-7393 GCA_964515655.1 uncultured Bacteroidales bacterium | reverse complement strand
CCACTTTCATTTTCTTTTCACTTCGTTCAAGAAAATGTAGTGTCATTGATTTGGGTCTTGGAACTTTTTTCGCACAAGAATTTATTTACGTAACATGAGTAATTAATAACATTTCTATTCATTATCTGATAATTACATTGAAATTATTTAATATTAATATAATTTTAATATTATAATGTATAAAAAAGCAACCACTTTTTATTATTTTCGTCTTTCTAAAAATATAAGTTTATGAAGTTAAATCTGTTTATTGTTATTCTATCTGTAATTTCATCCGGCTTGTTTTCTCAGGAAAACGCATGGCAAAAAGCATACGATGATAATGGTATTGAATTCAGTTATAAAAAAGTTGAATGCCATGACATTCAAAACGGGATACACGAAGAATATTATCTTATACAGATCAATAACAATTCCGGAAATCCTGTTTCGCTGAAATGGAACTATCATCTCTGGAATAATGACATCTGTATAAATTGCAAGGAAAACAACAGCGACATTGGTTTTTTTGAGGCAAAAATAGCAGCAGGCGAAAGCATCGAAGGCACCTGCGATAATAAAGATCAGAAAGGCCTCCATATTTTTACCCGCTTTTTGAATTATAAAACGGCGAATCCTGTAACCCGTTTCACGGTCGAAAATGTTGAAGTAATATTTGACGAATTATGAAAAGACTCATTTTATTATTCTTTTCGACAGGAGTATTAATCGCTTTACTTCCTGTTGGAGCCATATCGCAATGCTACATAGTTCTGGACTCAGCTTCTTACTATGGTAATTCGTATTTCAACCCTGATACCGTTAATATTTGTCTGGGTGAAACAGTATCGTTTTACGCAACAGGCGGCTGCCCTACATACCTTATGGCGAATGACTTCAACGACCAGACGGTTGGTAACGGATGGAGTTCAAATGCCAGCCCGATGTTCAATAATCCATGTGGCGTCGGTTCGGACGGTACTACATATTTATGGATTGGACCGGCTGCAAACTTTCCACGTGAACTGGTAACCAATCCATTTATTGTTACTACCCAGTGTCAGATATGTTTCGATATGAAATATGCTACTCAGTCTGTCAGCTCTCCGTGCGAAGGCCCTGACGAACCCACCGAAGGCGTTCATCTTCAATGGTCGTATAATGTCGGCGGACCCTGGCTTGACATCAATTACTGGGATCCTGTCGGCGGTTATGACCCATACCTGACAACATGGCACCAATATTGCGAAAATGTACCTGTAAGCGGCACTTTATATTTCCGCTGGTATCAGACCAATACATCAGGTAATGACTATGACCACTGGGGACTTGATAATGTACAGATCTTCTGCCCCCCAATAAATCAGACAGTTGAAATTACAGACAATTTCGGAAATACAATTAATACAGGCCAATGGAGCGCCACCGTAACTCCTACTCAAACCACAACTTATTATGTAACAGTATCCGACGGAGCGCTTTCGGCCACCGACTCGCTTGTTGTAACAGTATATCCTCCCCCTGTATTGCAGATAACCGGTCTTGCTACCGGATATTGTTCAACCGATCCGGCGGTAACACTCACCGGGTCGCCCACTCCCGGGGATTTCAGCGGAACAGGTATTGTTCCTCCTCATTCGATCCCACAGTTGCAGGAGCAGGTACTCATACTATTACATATCATCATTATTATGTTGCTACGAATCCTTCTTCAGGAGTTTTTACAATTTTCAATGACAATTTTGCGACCGACAAAGGATGGACAGGGTATGGAAGTGGTGGCTGGGCAAGAGCTTCTGCTGTTGCCAGCGCAGGTTGCTCGGGGGGGCAGGATCCTTCTGCCGACCATACTACTACAGCGGATAATTTTATCATCGGCAATTATATCGGAGCATGTTATCCCAATAGTATGGCCCAGACATACTGGCTGACATCACCTGTAATAAACTGTTCGGGTCAGAACAACTGTGCTCTGGAATTCTACAGTTGGTCAGGTTGCGAATCGGATACGTGGGACCATATGTACATAGATGTTTTTAACGGAACTGCATGGACGAACATATATGCCAATGTAACAAGTTTTTCAGAAACTGCCTGGACGCTCAGAAACTATAACGTTACTCAGGCAAACAATAATGCTAACTTCAAGGTTCGTTTCGGAATGGGGACTACTGATGGTTCCGTGACATATCAGGGATGGAATATTGACGACTTCGCCGTTAAGTGCAGTGGCACAATTATGGTTACCGATACCCTCTGTGACTTTACTACTACACAGGATGTCACCATTGCCCCTGAACCTTCAAGCGCCTTCACTGTTGTTACACCAATATGTATTGATGATTATACGACAATCACATATGACGGTCCGGCACCTCCGAATGCAACATATAACTGGAATTTCGACGGAGGAACTCCAATCTCCGGCTCCGGACAAGGCCCATATACTGTTAGCTGGAATATAGACGATACATATGATATTACATTAACGGTTATTGTAAACGGATGCGCATCACAGCAGACTACACACCAAGTTGTCGTTTTACCATTCAGTAATCCTGCCTGCTGCGTTCTGCCTAATCCATATGCAGGAGTCGATGCAAACGTATGTTCAAATACATATTCTCTGCAAGCTACTCCCAGTTCCATTAGCGGTTACTGGATATCTGTCTCTCCGATTCCGCAGCTCCAGACCTCATTGAACCCGGTCTGCAATGTGACAGTATCTACCTATGGCACTTACCAGTTTGTATGGTACGAAAGCAGTGGCCCGGGTTGCGACAGCACAGATACCGTTTCAATTACATTTACCCAGCAACCGGTAGCCGAAGCAGGAACTACTTTCAACATCTGTAACCTCACAGCTAACCTTAACGCCACTCCCAGCGTAGGAACAGGAACATGGACATGCAATAACCCGCTTGTTACTTTCGGAAATATTAATCTTTCAAATTCATCTGTTACTGTCCCTGCCGATGGTCAGTATGTTTTCATATGGACGGAAAACAACGGGAACGGGTGTATCAGTTCAGACAATATTGTCGCTAATTTCGCAGAGCAGCCTAATGCCAACGCAGGAACCGATAATGCCGTCTGTCTTCTTTCTTACACCTTACAGGCTATACCAAGCGTGGGAACAGGCACATGGACATATAACGGCACCGGCTCGGCCCTGTTCCAGAACATTCACTCTTCAATTTCTTCCGTAGACGTAAACCTTACCGGAATTTACAACTTTATCTGGACGGAAAACAACGGGCTTGGTTGTATTGATGCTGATACTATAACGATCCAGCTTACACTGATACCAACTTCTACTTTCACCGCTACTTCCATCCCCTGCTACGGCGATTTCTCTACATTGACATACACCGGCAACGGATCTCCTATATGTAGCTACACATGGGACTTCGCTTCGGGTAACGTCAACCCGGGAACGGGTCCGGGACCGCATACCATTAACTGGACTACGGAGAATACATACACCGTTACACTCCAGGTTTCATTAAATGGCTGCTCATCTTCCGTTTCTTCACAGCAGATAATCGTTCCTCCTGTCCTCGATGCCATTATTCAGGGGATCGACCTGCCTTGCTTTGGCGCTCCAACCGGTGAAGTGCAGATTACTGTTACAGGTGGCACACCTCTTTATTACTTCATCTGGAATAACGGGTATCTCAGCGAAGATATTATAAATGTACCTCAGGGATTCTATGCTGTTACTGTAACGGATGCTCACGGGTGTTCACTTTCAAGAAGTGCCTGGATCAACCAGCCGCCTCAGCTTTCCCTTGTTGTCACTGCTTCGCAAACCATCTGTCCGGGTGAAGATGCTGTTATTACCATTTATCCTGTCGGAGGAACTTATCCTTATTACTATTACTGGAATGGCGCCGCATCGGCAGATGCAATTACCGTCACTCCTTCACAAACCACAACCTATACCGCTTACGTTATTGATGCCAACAATTGCCAGAGTCAGACGGTTTCCACTACTATTACCATTCCGCCACTGATGCAACTGACTGCTTCTGCGAACATAGATTCTATTTGTCCTTCCGACCCGGTACAGATCTCTTTTATTCCTTCGGCGGGTGCAGGTCCTCCTTATACTGTAACAGGATCTAACGGCGATATTATCACATCCCCGTACACTTACTATCCTCCATCCCCTACAAGTTTTGTAGTAACGGCAACTGATCTGTGCAACCAGACAGCCATTGTGGAGATCCCGATCTTCGTTTACCCATTGCCTCCCAATGCTTTCCTTGCCGATACGATAAGCGGGTGCCAGCCATTTACCGTACAATTCATTGAAATAAGTTCTGATTCAGGACAAACATATGTCTGGGATTTCGGTGATTACACAAATCTGAGCCTTAACAAAAACCCTGTTCACGTTTATCAGGATCACGGCGTTTTCGATATTACCCTTACGGTAACTTCAGCGGACGGATGCAAAACCGTTAATGTTGTCGACAGTTTTATAACTGTTTTCCCGAGACCTAATGCACTTTTTACTTACGACCCGTCAGTTGTCTCGATCCTTAATCCCACCGTCAATTTCAACAACATGTCCGACTACGGATACGAATACATATGGAGTTTCGGGACAAGCGACTCATCCTCGCATATGAGTCCCTCATATATTTTCCCTGAAGTAGGGACATACCCGGTATGCCTTATCACTATATCCGAATTCGGCTGCCGTGACACTGCAAATGCTTCAATACTTGTCCGCGATGAAGTTACTTTCTATGCTCCCAACGCCTTCAGCCCCGACAATGATGGTGTAAACGATATATTCTTTGTTGTTGGTCACGGGATAACTCCGGCTGCATACAGACTTATCATTTACGACAGATGGGGGCAGATCATGTGGGAAACCAATAAATGGAGTTCCGACAGCCCTGAATCGTGCGGATGGGATGGTAAAAACGATGCAGGCAACACTGTTAAAATAGGCACTTACACCTGGCTCTGCATTTTTTATGACTCCAACGGACTCAGATACGAGAAAGCCGGAACAGTGACCGTAATATGGTAAATCGACATTATAATACTGTTTAAAAAAAAACGTCTGTTCGGGTACAAAGTTGATGGGTTGGGCAAGTAATTTTTTGAAAAGTCAATAGTTAATGGTTTGAGCAACTGGTTTGGTAAAAAGTCGATGGTTAATAGGTAGAGCAACTGGTTTGGTAAAAGGTCAATAGTAACAGGTTAAAACAACTGACCTATGACCATCAACAATACCAGCAGCCAAACCCTTAACCCAATAACCAAAAACCTAACCAGCAGCCCAACCCAATAACCAATTACCATACAAGCCGCTCAACCTTTCAACCTAAAACCAGATTGAGTTTGATAAAACTATGAGGGACAAAAATTTTCAGACAACCCGAACAGTAACAAAAAGAGGGGTAAGTCCGGCTTTTTTTATTGTAAAAACAACCTTTTTACCAATAATTCGTCTTATTTTTGTATTTTAAACTCCCTCCTATGAAGAACATTATAATTGTCTGTATTTCAGCGCTGTGCATCAGTACTATTTCTTACTCCCAAAGTAATACTGAATATAACCCTAAGTTATTCACTAAATTTTCAAAAAAGGAATTAAAAAGAATTGCCAAAGAATTCCCTGACAGTGTTTTATTTCTGAATTATATTGCAGAAAAAGGATATTACATTACAGAATTCCCGCAAAAGCCCATTCCACATCAGATCATTGAAAATTTCACAGCCGACAAACTGGAGAATTTCAATATTTTCGAATACGATGTACGTTTTTTAGAGAATAAAAACAACTATTATAAACTTGGAGACACCGGCAAATTGCTGATTATAGTTAGCATGAAGGATATAAAACAATTCAGTAAACAGGAAAAAAAGAACTTAAAATGAAAAAAATCCTAATACTTTTACTGTCCTTCTGGACGAGTATTCAATTGTATGGCCAGTATACGATTGTAAGCGGCGGAACAATCAGTGCATGCTCCGGCACACTTACTTTAGGAACATACACTCCCGGTCAGTTATACACATTAACTATCTGCAGTAACAGTCCAACTAATTTTCAGATCGCCCTTGTAAATATTGCATTAAATCTGGCCGGCGGAACTTTATGTGCATACGATGGCGCCAGTACTGCTGCTCCTTTGATCGGATGTTCTTTTCCGGGAACAGCTATTACTTCCGGTCCCGGTAACTTATCAGGATGTATGACGCTTACTTTTACAAACCCCGCGGCCGGGGCAACAATAAGTGCCGATATTCAATGCAACTTTATATGCCAGCCCTTCCAGGTTAACGTGTCAACAAACCCGGCATACACTACCGAAAACGGAATAAACTATGTTGACATTTGCCAGAATGAAATTGTTACATTCACTGCTACCGGAGTTTACCCGGGAACTATGTATCCGCAGTCTGACGCTACAACAACTTTTAACTGGGATTACGACTATACACAGACACAGACCGGTTTAGGTTTAACAACCACAAGTCATACTTTTATCGATCAGGTTGGTTACGATATTACTGTTCAGGGTGTCGATCAGTTTAGCTGTCAAAGTACAAACGCTACTAATCTCAGAATAAGGGTCTCCCAGACTCCTTCTTTTGCAGGAGTTACTGCTATCCCTCCTGTTGTGTGTACGGGTCAACCTATTACTCTTGACGCCTCATCGGTTATTAACGATACAATGATGTGGACCAACCAGCCTATAAACCAGTACGCCGGCATGACATACCTGCCGGACGGTTCCGGGGTTTCGTACAATACTTCCATTACTCTCTCAGGATTTAACCCTGGTGCAACATTAACGACAATAAATGACCTTCTTGGAATCTGCGTCAACATGGAGCATTCCTTTGTTGGGGACCTGACGATGTTTATTACCTGCCCTAACGGAACAACAGTTCAGCTCGAGGATCAGGGCGGCGGCGGAACATACCTTGGAGTTCCTATTGACCTCGACACACCTGTCCCGGGAGTCGGATGGGATTATTGCTGGTCGCCATTTCCAACATACGGATTAATGAGTCTTGAAGCTTTAAATTACTCCACTCTCCCATCAGGTTCTTATGCAAGCTATCAGTCGCTTACCGCCCTTATCGGATGCCCTTTAAATGGACAGTGGACATTCACCGTTACTGACAACTGGTCTATTGACAACGGCTATATCTTTAGCTGGGGAATGAATTTCAACCCGCTGCTGTATCCTAATGTATGGTCGTACGATAACTGGATCATCGATTATGACTGGACCGCTCCCGGTGCAACGGGCACTTACACAATTTCGAACGGGGCAGGCGGTACCGGTTCGGTCGTTTTCCAGTCAACGGGATCACCGGGAACAGTAGCAACCGAACCTATTCTCTTAACAGTCACCAACAACCCAAACACACCCAACAC
>CAZEWB010000166.1:0-7409 GCA_964515655.1 uncultured Bacteroidales bacterium | reverse complement strand
TGTGTTGGGTGTGTTTGGGGTTTGGTGTGCAGAGTGAATTATAGTTTTGCCTATCCATTCGTCTTTGATCTCTCCGGAAGGAGTTATTTCAAAAACTGCAGAAAAACAAAGTTTGTCTTCATCGGGTTTTAATGAACAGAGTTCGTTGGAAAGTTTTTCAGGGAGCATAGGAATCACCCTGTCGACCAGATAAACTGAAGTAGCCCTTTTCTTTGCTTCTTCTTCAAGTATGCTGCCGGTATTAATATAATGAGTAACATCGGCAATGTGGACTCCGATCTCGTAATTATCGCCAAGTTCTTTTATCGAAATGGCATCATCAAAATCCTTTGCATCTTCGGGGTCTATGGTAAAAGTTGTTGTTGTTCTGAAATCCCTTCGTTTTCTAATTTCTGATGAAGTTATTTCTGCCGGGATATTGTGTGCTTCCTTTTCAACTTCAATTTCAAATTCCGACGGAAGATCGAACTCAGCCATTATTGCATGCATTTCGGCCTTGTGCTCTCCGGCCCATCCGAGAACGTCAACAATTTCACCTATGGGATTTTTACTGCGGGCAGGCCAGTCGATAATACGAACAGTGACCTTTTGTCCGTTCTTAACATCTTTTATTTTATCGGGAGGAATAAAGATATCATTCTGTAAAGTTTTCCCGTCGGGTATAACAAAGGCAAATCCGTGTGCCAGTTCGGCTTTCCCGGTAAAAGTATTTTGCGAGCGTTTTATTATTTCTACAACTTCACCTTCCAGCATCTTTTTATTCCTGTGGCTGTACGCATAAACCCTTACAACATCACCGTTCATTGCACGGTTCATATTACGCTGCGTGATAAGAATTTCTTCGGTGGTCTCGTCTGTGTTCAGAATTGCTGCTCCGTTAGGCTTTACTTCCAGAACTCCCGTATACTGTCCTTTCTGTATATTGAAAAGGTATTTTCCCCTGTCTATTTCTTTCAGAATGCCCTGTTCGGTCATTTCGTCAAGGACGATTACTATAAGTTGTTTGTCCGATGACTTCGACAGGGTAATCCTTTTGGATGCCTGTTTGTAATTCATCGGTTTGTGGGGGTTGTTGCTGAAAATGTCGAAGAGGATGTTTCTTAAGGTCTTCTTATTAAGGCCTTCTTTTTTCTTTTGTTTCATTAAAAATCGGTATAAGTAGTTAAGAGATTTGTGCTTAGTTTAATAAACACTATGTTTGTTTCTGATGTTCCTGATTCAACTTTGTAACGGCGCTGTCTTATCCCTGCAGAAATTGCAAAGTTATATTTCGGATTGATAATGTAGCCTGCTTCAAGACAAAGATTCGAAATATTTGTCCTTACACCTGGTGGGTTCATCTCTGAAAGAGGCTGATCAAGGGTTGCAGTTGTATCAGATATACTTATTTCGGCTCCATAATTTGTGCCCGCAGGGTCTCTTCCGGTTAATGCAGAACTGTAAGATGCCGAAATATAAATACTTTTAAAACGGTAATTTCCCTGAACAACTATTTCTCCAAAGTTGGCGCCCAGTGGATGCGCAAGGGGTTCGTTCATGCCTGCATATGCCTGTCTGCGCAGCGATGAAGAATATGTGTATGGCATAACCCGGTTGTATTCGGCAAGCAGAAAAAGGTTCTTTACTTTAAAAGGCTCAATTATCCTGAACCCCGCCTGGTATCCGTAACGGTTATAAATATCAAGACTGTCTTCCTTATGTAACGCCTGAAAATCGTCAGCAAGGAATTGTCCGTACAGCATGATACTATATATGGGCCGCCATGAGACATTTAGTCCGAGAGAAATATTGTTTGGATCGCTTAATCCGTACACGAAAGGTTTGAAGAACGGAACGGGGATAAAGAATGTTGCAGGAAATCTGTTGTTGAAACCTTCTCCATACGTCTGCCAGACTATAGATTCTGTAAGTGATAGTTTTAGTTTTTCAGAAAAATGATAACCAACCGAAGTGAAAGTTCCATGACTGCGTTGGTATACAAGTTCACGGCTGTCCTCACTTTTTATATCCTGAAACGCAGTTAACATATGCACAAACTGCCACTTCCTGAATGTCCCTGTTATTTTAAGGAAGGGATAAAATGAACTGAAATCACTTAATATCAGCGAACGGTATCCTTCGCCGATGAACTGTTTTCCGTGCCCGGCTTCGACAATTAAAAAATTTACCGGTTTCCAGTATATCTGTCCGAAGGCAAAGGAATAATCAAAGCCTGTTGTTTTAAATCCTTTGTACCTTCCTAATCCTGAGATGACACGTTTGTTTTTATAGTATTCACGCAGATAATCGGGATAATAGACCTGGTTCTCGACAGCAGCAGACATGAAATAAAAGTTATCGGCAAGTTTACCCCTGAATATCAGTCCCCGGCTGTTAGATGAAAAGGATGTATCGCCATGGCGGGTATCGGAGAAATTAAAATACGGATCAGCGTATAGAGTGATTGTCGAGTCGTTAAGTTCAAGGAAATGCCTGTTCCGCAGGAATCTCATAAACCTGCTGTTGTATTTTTTAATTTCAGGTCCGGATTCTTCAGTAATAATGAATGAAGACCTGTATATCTGATTTTCTAAAATACTGTCGTTTCCGTATTGTTTAAGATTCTGCAGATTTGCTGATGAATTGTAAGGTGTCATTTCATACTGTGCAGATGAAATGAATGGAAAAATCAGGATCGAAAAAAAGAAAAGGCTATTCCTTGCCATTAATACTAACTTCACCTTTCTTTTTAAGCAGGTAGTTCAACAGATATGTAAAAGCCAGGCATAATGCCAGTAATATTGAACCAAGAAAGTAATTATTTAAAAATCTGAGAGCGAATGCAAGAACTATCAGGAATATTGCAAAACAAGTCAGAGTAAATGATGCTCTTATATGAGACATTCCTAATTTCAGCAGAAGATGGTGCAGGTGATTCTGGTCGGGGTAAAAAGGAGATTTTTTTCTGATCAGGCGGATTATGAAAACCCTGAACAGATCATATAAAGGAATGAATATGGCAGCCATTGCAATTACAGGAGCTGACTGAAGCTTGGGAGCGAGTAGCGGAGCAGGCTGGTTGAACACAATAAATTCAAAACACAGGACCGAGAGAACCAGTCCTACAAGCATTGAACCCGTGTCTCCAAGAAAGATCCTGGCGGGAGTAAGGTTAAAACGGAGAAAGGAAATAAGTGCGCCGACAAGGGCAAATGCAAAAATGGCATGTTGTGAAGAAACCTCGTTCTGATAAAAATACATTCCGAAAAAGAATCCTGCAACAATCGACAGTCCGGCAGCCAGTCCGTTTATCCCATCAATAAGGTTAACAGCGTTTATAATGAGTACTATTGTTGCTATAGAAAACAGGACGCTTACAATTTCCGGCAGATTATTTACCCCGAAAATACCGAACATGTAACTTACACGGAGATGCCCCCAAACTACTACAATTGTTGCTGCAGCAATCTGGCCAATTGCTTTTTTGAAAGGTGAAAGCCCGATAATGTCATCCTGCAACCCGATAAAAACAATTACAACCATTGCGGCAAGTACATGCTGAAGGTGCTGACAAAGATTGAAGTTTGCCCAGAATGTCAATGTAAATACCAGCCCGGAAAATATTGCCAGACCTCCAAGTGTAGGGATGCGGTTCTTATGCAGTTTGCGGCCGCCGGGTTCGTCGTAAAGATGTTTTGACTCTGCAACCTTTATAATAGCAGGTATTGTAAGGTAGCAGAGTACCAGTGAGGTAAAAAAACTCAGTACTAAGATTTCAGTACTTTGCAAAGGTCAAATTTTCCTCAAACTTATTAAAAATATTTTATAAAGTAAAAAAACTACCAGATTACTGTAACAGTTCCTGATTTCTCATACAGCCCCCCCCTGAAGTCATTAAATTTACAGAGCCAGGTGTAGGTGCCGCTGTAAACTGTGTTTCCGGGTTTGTTTTTACCGTCCCATCCGAATAATACGGGATTGTCGGGGTCCCATTTCTTTGTTTCCCACATTATCTGCCCCCACCTGTCGTAAACAACAAGATAGAAAGTGGCAGGATCGATCCCGTGTCCTGAAATATAGAATATGTCGTTTGTTCCGTCATTGTCGGGGCTGAAAGCGCTGGGAGCATAAAATGTAACTTCATCACGGACAAGAACAGAAGCTTGTGCTGTATCGCGGCAGCCGAATTCGCTTATAGTAATAAGGCTGATGAGGTATGTGCCAACTTCAGGGAATATGTAGGTTGGATTTGTATTTGAAGAGGAGTCACCTGTTCCGAAACTCCAGATGGATTCATATCCGAAGTCTGACATGTTGCTGAATGAGATAATGGGTTTTAAGATCGAGACAACTGACGGGTCGTAAGTAAACAGTGCATCAGGTCTCGGGTAAACAGTTATGAAGCTGTCCACCACATTAACGGTTTTACACCCCTCAATCGAAGTAACGGTAAGGGTAATATCGAAAGCGCCGTAATCCTGGTAAACGTGAACAGGGGTTTTGTCAAGACTAAGGTTAGAGTAATCACCGAAATCCCATACGTAAGTTTGTCCGAAATTCGGGCTTATTTCATTGAAATGTACGGTGAAGGGCTGGCATCCGCTTATCGTATCGGCAAGGAAAGCGTTGGGAGGCAGAGAATATACCCAGATCGGGATCTCCTCAACAGCGACCTGTTCGCAAATATCAGTTGCAGTAACAACGAAAGAAGTAGGGTATGGGGGATAATACGTGTACGGGGAAGTGATTACATCTCCGTTAGACCCTATAACAGTATAAGGAGGACCGGCTCCGGCGGAAGGAGTGAAAAAGATATGTACCGGGTCGGATGGACAAAGAGAGTCTATGTCGGAGAATGCTGTAAGCTCCAGCGGCGGATGAATAGAAACGGTAGTGGATAAAGTCTGACTCTGGCAATTGTTGACATCCATAACATATGCAGTATAGGTCGTCGTTTGAGATGGGGAGACTGTAATTGCAGCTCCTGATGCTGCGCCGTTCCAGTAATATGTGTACGGATAAGTTCCCCCAACGGGATAAATGGTCAGAACAGCACCATCACCATTACAAAGGATCTGTGATGGAGTTAAAGCGAGAGACAACTGAGGCGGCTGGTTGATCCATGTGCTTCTCGAAAGAGTGCAGCTATTGGCATCGGTAACAGTTACAGAATAAAATCCCTGTGGGATGTTAATAAGGTCTTCAATGAGATACCCGTTGTTCCAGATGTAGTTATACAAAGGCGTTCCACCCGTAACATCAAGTTGCACCTGACCGGTGGGAGCGCCGAAGCAAGGCAGGTCATAAGGCAGAATAGTGGCATCGAGGACCGGCGGAACAGTTATCTGTTGTGAAGAAAGGGACGATGAACAGCCGTTAAGAGAAACCTGGAGTGTAACTGTGTATGTATTTTCCGTAGGCCAGTTTATTGTATGCGGTCCCGGTCCTGTTCCCGGGTTGACATTACCCGAAGCGAAATTCCATGTGTAATTGCAAAGAGGAGATCCGTTTCCTGTATATATCAATGTTGAGAAATCACCGTAGCAAGGGATAGAAGAAGCAGTAAAAGTAGAAGTAGGTATCTGTGTCAGTAATATCTGTACGGTGTCAGCATCAATACAACCAAGACCATTGTCTTCTGTCCATATGAAGTTGTAAGTCCCGGTAAGGTTTACGTCTACGGAAGTAATTGGTGAGTGGATGTTCTGGAACATAGCAGACCCGGTGCCGTTATAAGTCCATGTACCCATTCCTACACTTGGCAAAGCCTGCAGAGAATATGAGAGCAGGCATGCGGCATTATCGGCTCCTGCATTGGCATTAGGCTGCTCCGCGAAATTAACTACGATGTTGTCCGAACTGATACATCCGTTGCCGTTGTTTTCGGTCCAGATGAAAACATACTGACCGTCAGAAGGGACGGTAACAGCTGAATTAAAAAGACCGGGATTTCCGAATGCAACAAGCGGGTTATTACATGTCCATGTTCCTGTTCCAACGCTTGGAATCGCGTTGAGGTTTGCTGTAAGATTACAGATGTTGAAATTAGTTCCTGCTTCGGCTATTGGTTGCTGTGTAAAGGTAATTGAAACAGTGTCACTGTTCTGGCAGCCGGGACCAAATACTTCAGTCCATATAAAGTCGTAAGTGCCGTAACTGGTAATCTGGACAGTAGACACAGGACTTGATGGAGAAATTATATTTGTACCTGCCTGGACGCATGTCCATATTCCGACCGGCAGAGTTGGTGAGGCTTGGAGGGAATAAGTATTTGAACAGGTATTGTCATCGGTACCGGCGTTTGGAGTAGGAAGAATGCAACACAAAGGATCGCTGACAGGTAAAACAACAACAACATTATTTGTAACCGGCGAAAGACAACCGTTTTCATCAACAGTCAGTGAGACTGTGTAGCTGCCATCAGTGCTCCACTGAATGACATACGGGCCTGCTCCTGAGCCGCTAATAACAGTACCGCCGTTGAAATCCCAGTTGAATGTGGAATTTACGGGAGAACCGCCGGTGTATGTAATTGTTGTTGTATTATAAACACAGATCGGTGTAATAACGGTAAATGCACTTGAAGGCTGGGGAGAGATTGTTACGTCCTGTGTTGTGGAGAATTCGCAAAGAGTATCCATTACTGTAATTGTACCGTTGCATTTGAGAACCAGATCGTCAATATTCCATCCCTGATATGTTACCGAACCATCTGTAGAGCCTAGCCCGAATCTTATCTGGAAGTTTGCATTATTTGTGGCTTGTGCTACGGCATAAGTTCTTAAAGTCCATATTGTTTCTGAACCACCGGTAGTGTTTGCGTATATATTTTGCCATGTAGTTCCGTCAAAAACATCAACATACATATGGTCGAAAGAACTTGATTCACATCCTGATAAACTCCAGAAATCAAGAACACAGGTATTCATATTGGTGCAGTTGATAACCGGAGATGTAAGCCAGTAAGTCTGGGGCATACTGTTAGGATAACATGCTCCAATGTAGTTGCCGATGATAAAATTGTCTGCAGTAGGTGAATGGTCGGTAGCCGGATCCTGACTTCCGGAACATCCGGTACTTGCAACGGCGGAACTCCTTGCCCATCCTCCGTTGCCGTATCCTGTCCAGCCAAGATTGGCGCTGAAGTCGTCAGTAAAGATATCGAGTAATCCCGTAGTGGTTGTAGCAGCTACATAAGAGTAATCGTATTGAATTGTATGAGTACCCTGACCTGCCACCGCCGGGTCGAAAGTTGAAGGAGGCGTTATGCCCGGTCCGCTGAATGTTCCGCCTGCCGGGTAACCCGAAATAGCAACAGCGGGATTATTATCGCAATATCCTGTATTCAGACCGTTTATTAAAAGTGGTTCTGTTTCCAGAACGCCTACTGTAATTGTAGTGTCACACACACACCAAACACACCCAACACA
>CAZEWB010000165.1:0-7409 GCA_964515655.1 uncultured Bacteroidales bacterium | reverse complement strand
TCCTCAGATAGTCTTCTTACTGATATCCTGTTTTTTTTCATTTTGAAACTTCAGATATGGTCGATCATATAAGGTTCTCCGGCGGGAAGTCCTATAATGAACTAACTAATGTTTCAAAATGAAAAAAAACAGGATATCAGTAAGAAGACTATCTGAGGAAGAAATAAAACTGGTGCTTTCATTGTCCGGGAAGACGAAAAAGGCACATCCCACATACCGGAAAGGACAATTATTCTTTAATGCACTTAATGACCTGCACCCTGACATTGCTGAAGCAATAAGGGCAACAATTTTCGACCCGTTCTACAATGACGACTGCATTGATCAGTGTGTAAAATTTTTAACCAAGTTATAATGAATTTAAAAACAACCAATATGAAAAGTAAATCAGATGAAGAGAGGATTATAAAGGGTATTGATAAATTTCAATCTATTATAATTGAGCCTTATAAACAAGGATATGATCCTGAAGAATACATTAAATACTTCAAAGAAATATACAGTAAGTGTTTTCCTGATGGTATTTTTGGTTGTATTACTTTCTCTTTTAAAAATTTCAATTTCCCATTTTACAGAATAAGAGCATTTTCTGAAATAAAGGATCGTAATAACATTCAGGAATATTCATATCCGCCTGCAGAACTATGTAAAGATTTTAACAGAGCCAATTTACCCGGACATCCGGTTTTTTATGCTTCTCTTTATACGAGCACTGCTATATCTGAATTTCAAAAAAAATATCCTTCTGTTAAAAAAATAGCAGTTTCCAAATGGGTGAAGAGAAATGAGCATGATAAAATTAATATTCTACCAATATATCCCGATTATAATGATTTCAGAGATCATTTGATGGCTTCATTAGATCGTAGAAATTTAACAAATGAGAATATCATAATGGCTTTCTTCAGATTAATGGCCTACGTAGGTAAAAGTATAATGAGTGAAAATGATTATTCAATTTCTGCATGTATTTCCAACGAATATTTAACAAAAGTAAATGATCTGGATACAATTGCTTATCCAAGTATTACTGACTTAAAAGGTACAAACTTCGCTATTTCACCTGCCACTGTTGACAATAAACTTATTCTTGATAGGATTTACATAATTGATTTGAGCCTTGACATAAACAGACCCCCTGATGCCATAGGTGTTTTGAAAGAAAATATTCTTAAATGGAAGCCAAAAGAAAAAATATCATCTAACAGTAATTACTATAAAACATTTTTAAAAGATTTTTCAGATACAATAACCCTTAAATAATGAATTGCCAATGACAGCGTTTCAGAAAGTAGCATATATTTAACTGATTAATCTTTTACACAATGAATAACTACAAAAATGTAATACAGAAATACAATCTGGACACAACAAAACTTCCCGATGTAACCCGAAACAGATTATATTTGATTGAAGCTGCATTCGAATTATTTATTGATGCCACTGATAAACTTTCAGAGAAATTTATCGAAGCCGGTATTGATATAATGGATAACATCCTGACATCGGAGCTGAACAACTTTATTGAAGTAAACAGAAAATTCCTGAGTTCTTATCAAAAACCTTCGAAAGATTATATTGAAGTTAAACTTCAGATGAGTGACTGGTATTGTAAGAATTGACAAACAATATGAAAACAAAAACAACAAAGTTCTCTCAGGGTACATTATTTTTTACAAGAAATGATATTCGGATTGAGTTCACTTGTGAAAGGTGCAATAATCCTAAGATCTCAAAAATAATTGTAAAGTGGAATGATCTATCAGGAAATGAAAAGACCATCTGTAATGGATGCTACGGTTTATTATTAAGCAAAGCAAATAATTGATATGATTCACCCGGACTTACAACCTACTTTATTTAAAACACCAGTTGAAGAAGCTTTGAAAAGCGCAAGGGTTACAAAGCCCAATGCAGTTTTATGGTTCGTAAACGGCCTACTGAGTTATGACGTATGTAAAAAAGATGAACTTGACCACAGCGAAATGCTTGAAATGTATTTTATGTCTTATTTATTCAGAACAAGTCATTCCTTTCTGATGATAAAACACTACCTTTTAAAACTTAAAAAACCATATGCTTATAATCCTACCAGAATTTATTATGATGTATTTAATGAAGAATGGTTTTATAAGCCAGTTGATTTAAATGTTGTTGACGTTATTTCAGTATATCTTGAGCGTCTTAGTTTAAACAACAGTTCATACGGTGACGCACTTGATTTAGTAAGATGTAAAAATTAATCAGATGAAAGATATTCAAACAACATTTGAGATTGTAAAAAAGGCCGTTGAGGATTTATTTGATGAAACACTCAAAATGAAATTCTGTACTGAAAGGATCACCGCAAAAACAAAATGGGGAGATAAATCGTTAAACCGTTATTACATTAAACTTGATGAAGAAATAATATGGGATTTCCCTGCTGATTTTAATATTAAAGACATACATTACGAATGTTTTGATAATAAGAATATCATCCTGCTTGTGCAGGAATACCTTGATACAGATCATAAAAAACTGCTGAAAAAGAAGTTCCGTGGTGAAAATGATGGCAGTATAATTCAATATTTAGGTTCAGACTATCAGGATTATTATGATTTCGATTACAGACTTACAGAATTGTTTATTGCTTCTGATTCCCGGTTGAAAGTAAAAAAAATGTCAAAATGGGCATCCAAAAAGAAGAATCCTGCAATTGATAAGATATTAACGAAGCGTTTTGGAATGACTAAATAAAAAATCAATATTACCATGAAAACGAAACTACCACTAATCACAAAAAAAGCAAGGGCAATTTTCCCTCAGGATCATAAATGCCCGGTATGTTCAAAGCCATTTGGCGAACCTAACTCTTTTGCATGTATCATGGGCGGTGCAATGAAACAGGTAAGCAAAAACCTTCAGGAAATGGACAGCGAACTTTCAGGCTTCCTCAATATTTCATTTTACAGTTCATACAGCAGAGGCAAAGGCCCAAGGGGTGGCGTAAGAACAAGAGAACTGGTAGTAGACTCCTGGAATGGCCAATTCGACATTTATTTCTGCTCTATCCCCTGCATGAAAAAATTCTTTGACGACATGTTTGATGAAATGGAGGCTGAGAGGATAAAAAGTAATAAAAGAAAAATTAAAAAATAAAATATACTGTTATGGAAGCGACGTACAACCCTGATCTCTTTTTAAAGATCGTAAAACTGAACTCCGATAAAAAGGATATAAAAATCTCAGCAATACTTGCGCTAATTGGCAGTCCTGTTGGTGTATTGTATTCAAATGTAAAGATTGGTGCCATATTATATACCATGTTTATTATAAACCTTGCAATATTCACAGATTTCGATCTTTTCGACATAATCTTAAATCCCGACAAGTTTTTAAATAATGCCAGTTTTATGATAATTTCTTTTTTGATCTATTTTCTTGGCCTTATCACATCAATAAGAATGACAGAGAGACATAACAGGAGAATTGAAAAAGAATTAACGATAGCTTTAACTACAATAAAAACGATCGTCTAAACTTCAGACAGAATTAAAATAAAAGGCAAAATCTATGAACTTTAAAGAAAGAGCAAACAGAGGGAAAGCCGTGTTGGCAAAACAAGGCCCGGTTTCTTTAGAAAGAATGAAAGAACTTGGTGAACAAAGCAGAAAACACTGTGAGGAAATATTTGCCCGTGATGCACCAAAAATACAGGAAGGTCTGAAAGAACTGACAACTCCATTATCTTTTTATGATTGTAACCACATTTGCAGATGGCTTTTCCGCAAACAGATCACTCTTGAGATGCTATCTGATGATGTTCGGGAGGAGTTTTTGAGAAGCGATCAATATCAGAACTACCTTGATAGAGTTGGAAGACAGAAGTGACCCTTTTGTAACAAGAATAAGGGGTAACGTTTTATGAGATTAATTATTAAGTTTTGCATTCTTGTTAATTAAGAATAATAAATAGAAGTATACATTCCCTAATTTGGGGGTATATTTGCATTACAAAATTCATATATATGAGCAGAATAATTTCAAGAGAAAAGATTATTGAAGTAATCTCAAACCATACTAAAAAAAACGGTGTTGAATTTATTGTAGACAAAGAGATTGAAAAGATCATTTATGGTATGGAACTAACATATTATACAAAAGAGGTTGAGAAACCTCATATAATGCTTGATTTTGCACGTGAAATGAGGGATTTGATAAATGAGAACACCAGAATAGCACAAGTTTTAAACGAACCTGCTGAAAAAATAAAGCCACCTAAAGCATATCACATTCAATTATTCAATTTATTTAAAGACTATTACAGGACACATCTAAAATAAGATTTCAGGATTAGAATACCAAACATTCTCTTCCCATCCCAAATCTCCCATTCCCCTTCGCCTTCCCCCCAGCCACTTCAATAATTACATCCACTTCGTGTGCATTTTCATTCTTGCCCCGGAAGTTCCCTTCTTTGGTAGTGTGGTAAATGAAAATGAATGATGTTTTAGGATTGTCCTGGCGAAGTTGCCTGAGATATTCCAGATCAAAGTTACCACGGGAAACGCTGTCAATAAAGACAAAATCGTAGTCGGAAAGGTTTTCGGGAACTGTTTCGGAAACATAGAGGTTGGGGTGGGTGGCCTGGAGACGTTCGATCTTTTCTTTCAGAGTATAGCCGAACTTTTCTTCAATGGCGCAGTAGAGAACTTTGCCGTGATTCTGTGCAAGGTATTTGGCAAAGTCAATGCAGAGGGTGGATTTGCCGGATTTTGGCAGTCCATAAACCATTGCGGAGAATCCTACGCATGGATCGCCTATGAGTTCCCGGTATTTGCCCTGCAGGCCGATGGTTTTAAATTCCATTCCGGCCAGATCGGTGCTACGGATAACTTCGGGATTTCCGGGTTCTTCATCAATGCCGTTTAGTTCCGGGCTTTTTTTTTGACTGTAACCGACAAGACCCATAAGTCCGTTCAGTTCGCTTTTGCTGATAACGGGAACAGTGGTTTTTCCTTCAATGTATTCGTTAAGGGAATTGTAAAGTTTGTTCAGTCTTTCAGCGTATGGATCTTCTTTGTCGATCTTGCTTTTTTCAACGGCCTTTTTCATTTTGGCCATAAGCACCTGGGCTTTTTCTTTAACGTTCTTTTTACCGTGCAGAGAGATGTATTGCTTAATATAAGCAACCGAAAGCATGGCCTTCTGACTTCCTGAAATTGCGGTGTACTTTTCTACAGTTTTCTTGTCAATGGTGATCTCAATGGATTCTCCCATTTTCTCATAACACTTGATTAATTGACCCTGTATATGCTCAATTTCTGCGGCATAGGGCGAGGTCTTGCGGATTCGCTTTTCCAGTATGGCCTTCTGCAATGAGTTCAGGAAACGCAAAATCTCATCCTGAGTCTTTACTTTCCCGTTCATCATCACGTAACGCTTTATAAACTGGACTTCGATGTCAATTTTCTCAATCGGAGTAGCGTTGCTTTCTTCAGAATGTTTCTTTGATTGAACCAGGATCATCCCATTGTCCTTAATGAACTTCTTTGCTTCATTAATACTGTCGAAACTCTCATTTGCGAATTTCTGGTCGGTTTTGATATCCCACACAATGAATTTTGAAGAACTTTTTGAAGCCGGTCTGATCTCTACCTTCAACCCTTTATAATTTGGCTTCCGTTCCTGCTTTTGCTTCTTCTCTTTAGGTTTCACCTTCGTCTCAGCCTTAGCCTCCTCCTTCTTCTCAGCCTTTGGCTTCTCCGGCGGATTCTTCTCCAGATATTCTTCCAGTTTCTGCATATAGGCATCCACAACACGTTTTATGTTGTCGTTTGAGTTGTATGCGCTCCAGTTATTAGGAGCAGCACCTTTTGTAAGTTTGTCCCCGTTTTTCAAAGCAGCGGGTAATTTGTCGAAATCAATGTTTGCGACTTTCTCAAAATAGTTGTTAGTTGTTATCATGGCTCGTTTTTTGTATTTTTGTGTTCAAAGAAAAGGCAATGGAGTTCAGGTTTACTGAAAGAAATAGTGCTGTTAAAGTGAAGTGTTCAAAAATTCTTCTGAAAGAAGTTTTAATGAACAAGGGGAAATTCAAAGATGTTGCTCTTTTATTTACATGGGAAAGTACAGATAGCAGCGATGGACAGAGAAAAGTTCTGAAATACGAAGTAATCCCTGTGTCTTTCCCTAATGACAATGTTCTCAATGACGAAAACCATTTCATCTTGTTTGAAAGATGGCCAAACGGCTGGTTTACTTTCCGTAAAAACATAGATGGTGTTACAATTTCATACCAGAACAAGACTGGCAACAAGATATTGTCAGACCTTGAATTCACGCTCGTATTTGACACGAAGTAATTCATTACACACTTAATAAATCTAGTTCAACTTCAAGAGCCAAAGCTTCCAGTTCCAGTTCGTTCATGGATGGTGCAAGTGAAGGTGTTTCCGGCATCATCCTGGGTTCGGCTGCGGGAATATCCTCCGCTTTATAAGCAAGAAGGTAATTGAGTGTAGCAAATTCCTCTGCACGATCAGAAGCGGTGCGTCCTTCTACATGCAGTGCAGACTTTTTGTCTTCGATTTCTTTACGAAGCAATCCCCAGCGTTCCGATTTTACTTCACCTTTATACAGATCAGCCTTTTTAACGACAGTTTGCTTGTCGAGTTGATACGATTCCAGAACTTTGGTTAGATCGCTGTCTATGGAGTAACCTTTTGGCTTCAGTATTGTTCTTTCTGTCTTTCTTACTTTGGAAACATATTCCTTGAAATATCTCAGATACCAGGAATGATCGAAATAAACATCCAGACTACTGTACGAGTTTTCGATCTTACGGCCAATGGCTAGTACATCCTTATCTTCAAAAGTTGAGGCATTCAGAAATGTTTCAAGGTCTTCCTTCATTTCCTTTGCCTTCTTAAATGTCTTTGCTTTCTGGCTCTGTTCAAAGTCAGGTTCAGATACAGCAGAATTTTCAAAGTGTTCAGAATTTATCAGGCTGTCATAGAACTTGCGGATAGCATCAAGGGATTCGCCCCGGTAGCGGTTGTATTCTTCAATGTCTTCTTTGATCTCACTAATCATTTCAATAGCCCGGTCTGCTCTTGCGGTTTCACGGTTCAGTTGCTCCTTCTCCTGATCGAAGAACATTCGCACCAGCCGGTCAACATCCGTTATCAAAGCAAGTTTTATTTCTTCAGGATCGAGGCTTTCCAGATCAAGAACGTTTCCCCGGTCTCCTTTGAACCATATATCATTGATGCGGGATGTCTTTTCTTCGAGTTTCTGGAAAACGAAAACATCCATTGAATCCTGAACCAACGGCATCACAATTCTCACATAAGCGAACCTGTTTCCCTGTCTCCAGATACGTCCTTCGAGCTGGCGGATATCGGTAGGATTCCATTCCGGGTAAC
>CAZEWB010000164.1:0-7448 GCA_964515655.1 uncultured Bacteroidales bacterium | reverse complement strand
CTTTTTAAAGTCTTCCCATGAATCTTTTTTAAGATTAGGATTTCGTAGCAGGGCAGAGGGGTGATAAGTAGGCATTACAAGCCTGTTCTGCCATGTCAGCCACTGTCCCCTTACCGATGTGATCTTCATTTTGGGATCCACCAGGCCATTGAGCGCTGTTGCACCAAGCAGTATTATAATTTTGGGGTCTAATAGTTCGATCTGCTTCATAAGGTAGGGCATACATGCAGCCTTTTCTTCGGGGCTGGGGATGCGGTTTTCGGGCGGACGGCATTTTACTATATTAGCAATAAAAGCATGTTCGTTACGGGTAAAACCACATGCTAAAAGAATCTTATCGAGCAGCTGACCTGAGCGTCCTACAAAAGGACGGCCCTTCATGTCCTCGTCCCGTCCCGGTCCTTCGCCAATGCATAATATTCCACCCTTCGGATTTCCTTCTCCGAATACCACATTGGTACGGGTCTGGCTAAGCACACATTTATAGCACGAAAGCACTTCTGTTTTCAGGGTTTCAAGTTCATTTATCATAACGCAGAAATTTTTTCTCTTACATATTCTTTCGAAGCGACCTTTACTGAGGTTTTAAAGACAATGTCGGATGTCATCTGAAGCATCAGGGGATTCAATGTTCCCACCTTATCGCCCGGCATGTGCAGGTAAGTATAACTGTTAACTGTAGCAAAGTATAATGATGGTATGCCTTTTTCGAAAAATGGCTGGGCATCTGCTCCGCCGCCGTGCCATGTACGCAGACTGAGAGGTTTATTATGGGCGAAGTCGCATGCTGTTCTCCACAGTCCGGGCGCCGATTTGCCTCCGCCTATCATAAGACTGTCGCCATGACCGGCACAGTCAATGTTAAGTATTGCAACGACCTTTGAACTGTCACCCGGTAAATGATCAGCGAAATATTTTGCACCGTCTATCCCGTGCTCTTCGCAGGCAAAAAGAGCAAAAACAACCGTGCGGGCAGGTTTTATCTTCGATTTCCTCCACATTGAAGCAACTTCAAGAACAATGGACGAGCCTGAGGCATTATCATTGGCGCCCGGGTAATACAGGCTGTCGCCCTGAAAACCGACATGGTCAAGGTGAGCGGAAATGATAACGTATTCATCTTTCAGAACCGGATCGGTACCCGGAAAGCACGCAATTATATTCTGGGTAAGTGCGTCCGGTATATAACTGCACTGCACATTTATTTCCGCTTTTGTATTTGTGATGACAGGGCAGGGAATCTGGTTGTTGTCTATCTTCGACTGAAGGTCTGCAAGCGTTACAAATTTTTCTGCAAGTATTTCGTTGGCTTTATCTGTTGAGACTTCAATAGCCGGGATATCGGGTATATGCTCTTCAGTTCCGTCAAGCATACTGCCTATCGGCAAAGTCCTCCCTGATGACGGTGCATTGACAAATATCACAGCTTTTGCTCCCATACTTTTTGCAACGTCAACTTTGAACCTTATGCTCGAGCCTTCCCAACTAATTCCTTTGATCTGCCACGAAGGATTTTGTTTGAATATCAAAACGGTTTTATCTTTTACGTCAACGCCTGAATAGTCGTTGTATCCGTCGGAAGCCTGGTTAATGCCGTATCCGCAGAAAATTATTTCGGAAGAACATTTCCCGCTACCGCTGAATCCCCTTACGGAGTAATCTGTTCCGGGTACAAGATTTGTTTTGCCTTTTTTCGTTTCAATATCACAACTGTTCTGCTTTATCTCGTTATACTCAATTTTGAAATTCTGATACCAGTTGCTTCCGGCAAAAGGGAACATTTTAAGTTCCTGAAAATAATCAGCGCAGTACTTTGAGCAATTGTTGTAACCGGCGTGACCCGGCAGCCTTCCTGCATTTTCGGGGGAAGAGAAAAACTGGATACGTTTAAGCATGAACGCAGTATCCGGAACAACGGTTTTCTGGCCGAAAACAGATCCGGAAGTGATCAAAAATGAGAATAAAAACAGTAATAACCGTACCTGCTGCAGGCATCGGTTTTGCCCACATCTCAATAATTTTGTCAAGTTGTTCTTTTTGGCAAAATTGGGTTTGCAGCGTGTTTGCCACTGGGCGTTATTATAAATTCTTTTGTAAAACATAAACGCTAAATTATTCAATTATTAGTTTACCTCTATATGTTCTATCTGATTTTAACTCTACAAAGTAAATTCCGGATTTAAGGTCGCCGCGTTCGATAATAATATGGGCAAGGGGAGATCCTGAAATAAATTCAGGATGACGAGAGGGGGAGATGGGTTCGGAGCGGACGACTTTCCCTGTTATATCCATTATTTGCAATGGCTCTTTTATCTTAGTATTAAAGTTGGGAATTGTCAAAATTGTGGTGCTGGTCATGGGATTGGGGGAGATTAAAATAGTTCCGGTTAAACTTATTTCTTCAACATTTTCAAATCCGTTAGATCTTTTGTTTGAAAAGGCAGGGTCAGTATTACAGTTGCGGTGGGCGCCAATCATGTAATACTGTAAATCAAACACATTTACATCATTGTATGTGTTATGGGAGCCGGTAACAGTTGTAAGCAAAGTCATAGTCTGAGGTGTGGGCCCTTTGTAAATATAATACTGGTCGGGAATATATGAGCCGTCTTCCGTTTCATATTCAGTCCAGACAAGCCCCATGGTACTGCCAGAAACCGAAACAACTAACTCCATAGAATTATGATAAGCGCTTTTAGCGGACTCATTATTGCAGGTATCTATTACTGTAATTTTATACCTGTCGCTGTGAGATTCAGGATTACTAGCAACATCAATAAAAAAAGTAGGACTACCATATTGAACTTCGCCAACACAGTTATATACATTGGTAACTACTTCCCTGTAAATCCAGTATTTTGCTGTGCCAACACCGGGTGTGCCTTCCCATATAACTTTGTTTTTCCATACTATAGTATCAACTGAGACAAGGCAAATCTCTTCATTCTGAAAAACATTTTGAACCAAAACATTTACTGCATCTGTTGCTGTACAACCAATCTGGTCTGTTGCCTGAACATTATAGTTAGTTGTTATAGTAGCCGAGGTATTGGGGTTGTACATGTTTGAAGAACTTAGTCCAGTAGTTGGCGACCATGAATAAGAATAATTTCCGGACTCAGCAGGATGATTACTGCTGCACGATGCCGAAAGTGTTGTGCTTTGACCGTTGCAGATACGTGTATCAGTACCTGCATTAGCAGATAACTGGATTACTTTCAGTTCAGCATTGTCACTTAAAACCGACCTGCACAGGTTGGTTACCTCGCATGTATATATACCTTTATCTGCAAGAGTTAAGATACTTTTTGTGTATGTATTGCTTGTTGCACCTGAAATATCTATTCCGTCTTTTTTCCATTGGAATGTAACAGGTGCAGTTCCGGTAGCAGAAATAGAAAACGCAACACTGCTTCCCAAACATTTGTTTTGCGTTTGTGGTTGTGTGGTAATGCTGGCAGTATATGGCTGGCCTGATACGGTTGCAATGCTATGTGTTGCTGTTGTGTTGTCTGATGAAGAAAAAGACCTGGCGCAACGAACATAGATGTAGTAGTACTTATTGCCGCCGTTCTGGATGCCATTGCTGAAGCCCTGCACCCATGCGATACTCTCATCATACTCGGAACTGCTCCAATAGCTGAAGTTAATAAAACCACCAACAAGTGCACGTTGTTGATAGAGGTAGTTTAACTGGTTTTTGGCGGGTAAGAACCAGTCGTTGTAGCCGTTAAGTACAAGATCGTAGCATATACTTGCAGCAATGGGGCGGTTTGCACAGTTGTTATATATGGCAGTTGTGTTTGTATTCCCATCGGTTAATGAGCTTGCTCCAGGTATAGAAGTTCCATAACATCCCCACTGTACATATGTACTTTGGTCTTGCTGAGGGGCAATAAGACCGTGGCCTGTGCCATCGGTATAAAACACAATACCGCCCCTAAACATGTCTCCTATTTGTACTGCTGTGATACTGCCAATTATTCTGTGCCGGATAATGCTGCTGTAAACAGGTGTTGCAATCGAACATAATGCATCGGTAATTATTGCCCTGTAATACTTTTTATTCGTAGGGCTTGTGGTTGCAAGAAATATTGCAACACTGTCGGTAAAACCAACCATGTCTGTCCATGTTAAACTGTCGGTGCTTTGTTGCCATTGAATAGAAGCATGTGCACCAGTAACACGGAGTTCAACCGTGTCGCCAACTACTATGGTTTGCAACGGATCCTGTGCTTTTAACACTAATGCCGTTACTGCTACAAGAATTATAGTTAGAATTGTTCTCATATTGATTATTTTAAGATTTTCGTTTAGTAAAGATATGAAAATATTTCAAAAAGGGTATGTATAGTTGATGTCTTACGCATGGCTGCAATCTCATCATTTGATTATTTGAATTTTTGTAACATATCTTCCTTTTTCACCTTCGACCGACAGGATGTAAATGCCGTTGCTTATTTCAGGGATCTCAAGTCTGTAATTGCTTCCGGTGAATTTTTCATTAATAATTATTTTCCCGTCGGGAGATGAAAGTGAAAGAGTGAACTTTTCATTTGCAGAAAGTGGGAGAGAAACAGATATGTGGTCATTTGCCGGAATGGGATATGCTTTGCAAATAAGTGCAAAAGAGTTCAGGTCTGCATTCTGCGGATATTCTGTAAGCAGGTCGCTTACCCATAATCCTCTTCCGTAAGTGGCTGCAATGATCTGGTTTTGGGATATCACAAGATCGTTAACAACTGTATTGGGCAATCCGCTGTAAAAAGGGATCCACGAAGATAAAACCGTATCCTTTACATAAACACCCAGGTCGGTTCCTGCGTATATCCTGTCGGGACTTGATGGTTCGTAAGCCAGGCAGTTCACAGGGACATTCGGAAGTCCTGTTGCAAAACCTGTCCACGTAAGTCCTCCGTCGTCGCTGTAATATACCTTTTTTGAAGCCACATAACCTGAAATGGAAGCCCACATTTTATCCGGGTCGGTTGGTGAAAAGCAGACAGATGCCAGTTGGTCGTTGAAAGCAGCAGTGTATATGTCTGTCCATGTGCTGCCGCCATCAGTTGTTTTCATTAACTTGTCTCTTATTCCGGCAACAATTATATCGTGATCGGAAGGAGCAATTTCCAGGATATTTATTGTTGCACTGTCAAGGAGATTCGAAGAAATTGGGGACCATGAATAACCCTGGTCGGTTGATATATACACATCTTCGTAACCTGCATAAATAGTATTTGAGTTAGTCGGGTCCATTGCAAGGGGAGTGATCCAGCTGCCGTCCTGTGCCTGCTGTGGCTTTATGGGGTCCCACGAATAACCCGTGTTGTATGTGCGGTAGAGGTTACCATAGTAATATTCGCCGTAAAAAGTTCCCGGCTCCGAAAAATCTATCATGCAGTCCATACCGTCTCCGCCCAGAATATTATTCCACAGGTAATCCATTTTCAGCATTGTGCCGTTATCCTGTGTTCCCGAAACGATCATATCTGAGCCAAACAAAGCGACTCCTATGCGGTATATCTGCATTATATGAAGGCCATCGCTCAGGTCCAGCCATTCGTCACCGTCGAATTGGGATTTATATAAACCTCCGTCATTTCCGGCAAAGAGATAATTTGAGCCAGGCTGATATTTTGTAATGTGCTGGTCAGCGTGTACATAATGTGTCATGTCTCCGTACCAATGGCCAATAATGTTAAAAGATGTTCCTCCGTTAGTTGAACGCCAAAGGTTAACCCCGCCGACAATAACAATATTTTCGCTAAGCGGAGAAACGGCAAGACCGAGGTCGTACCAGCCCTGTCCGCCATTGTCGCTGCCATCTGATTCCCAGCCAAGCAGGTTTTTATTTGTGTAATTGAATTTGTTCACCCATGTGTTCCCGCCATCTGAAGATCGGTATAAGGCATAAAAACCATTATCGCTTGCTTTGGCTGTCAGAAGGTAAACAATTTCGGGGTTAATACTTGTCACACCAATTGCAATACGCGATACCGAGTCCATTTCTTCAGCAGGCGGCGAGATATCTGTCCAGTTTACCCCGCCATCCTCCGACCTCCATACTTTTGCACTTCCGTAGTACAGATATGATGAAGCGTAAACTACCGATGGGTTTCCCGGTTTGTATTTTATATCCCTGAAATTACCCGTTTTCATAATTGAGAAATTATCGCCACCGTTTACAGAAAGCCTTATTGATGAATTTGTAGCTATCAGTATTGAATCGGGGTTAATCGGGTTTATTATGACTTTGTTTAAATTCTGGTTTGAAGCAATGAGAGGATTGTACCCGGTGGTTTGCCACGTTTGCCCGGCATCGGCAGATTTCAGCAGTCCGCATGTATATGTATCCGAAGCATCAGCATCACCTGTAGCTATAAAAATTTCATCCGGGTTATGAGGATTTATAGCGATGTCAGAAATCCCTATTGAAGGCAGACGGTCGGTCGCTGTTTCCCATGTCACTCCTCCGTTTGTCGTCTTCCATAATCCGCCGGCAGGTGCCCCAATGTAAATGATATTCTGATCTGTCGGATGAAATTCTATAGCATTTATACGTCCGGAGCCTGATCTTTCGCCAGAAGCTATCTGAAGAGGTGTCTCATCTGCTCCGATATATGACCAGCTGCCGGAAACACTTTTATCCTTTAACTGTTTCTGCCATTCAGTAAAAAAAATATCTGAAGGAAGCTTATCCATGCCGGCAGACCTGATCTCAACAAAATCCTTCCAGCGGCTGAATGCCATAAAACCTTTGCCTTTTTCAACCTGCCTGTTTTTCCAGTAATTATCAAAGGCGCTTATCTTTTCGCTTATTGTAAGTTCGATGTCAGGGTTGCTGCTTTGCCTGTATGATTCGAATAACCAGGGTTGAGACTCTGCTGTGATGTAAGTCAGGATCAGGCAAATTATGAAAGCATATTTCATAAGGAAATTTTTATAAAAGTATCTAAAAAAAAGATAAAGAACAATGATTTTGGACAGAATCTAAAAGCCCCAAGTCTCAAATTCCAAATCCCAAATTCCAAGGGACAGCTTCCCTTGGGTCTTGTATCTTGAGACTTGGGTCTTGGAATTTTTGAGATTTAATCTTCCAGTACTTTTATTCCCTCACGGATAATGCTGATGTTCCCTCCGGTACAATCAATTACCGCAGTGGCAACGTAGTTCCCGTATCCTCCGTCGATCACAATATCAACAAGGTCTTTGTATTTTTCGTGAATGAGTTCAGGGTCTGTTGTATATTCAACCATGTCTTCTTCGTCTATCACCGTTGTTGATATCATCGGATTGCCAAGTTCTTTTACAATTTCACGTGCAAAGAAATTATCGGGGACACGAATACCTATTGTTTTTTTCTTGTTCATTTTCAATAGTTTCGGCACATTGCTGTTTGCTTCAAGGATAAAAGTGAAAAAAAAAACCACCAAACACACCCAACACAC
>CAZEWB010000163.1:0-7450 GCA_964515655.1 uncultured Bacteroidales bacterium | reverse complement strand
ACGCGAAGGATCTATAGGTATACAATTAGATTCTTCGCTCTGCTCAGAATGACAAAGTGTTTTGTTTGCGGGGTTTTTAGACAACCCATGATTTTTTGTATTATCTTTATACCTAATTTTTCCGTATGAAAACTCTTTACATTATATTACTACTAACGCTTGCTTTTTTTACTGCAAATGCGCAGCAGGAAGAGCAGTACACGCCGGCTCAGCAGGTATTGGCTGAAAGAGGAGAAGTATATTTCAGTTTCAATTACCCCGGTTTTTCTGATAAATATCTGCTTAATAAGATCTCTGTTGACAGGGTCGCTGACGGAAAAGTATTCGCATATGCCAACCGCAGAGAGTTTGAGGTTGTGTTTCATTTAATCTCCGGCCTCGAAATCCTTACATCCCCGTCACTGAAATATCCGCCGCACATGGCCGGATCGCTCAAAGATGTACAGGCATGGAATTCTTACCCGACATACGGACAATACACAGCTATGATGGACAGTTTTGCCACTGCACATCCTGAAATATGCCGTAAGGAAGTTATTGGAACTACAACAAATAGCAGGGAACTATTAATTTTAAAGATATCCGATAATGTAAGTGTAAAAGAAGCAGAACCTGAATTCCTTTACATTTCCTCTATTCACGGCGATGAACTCGTTGGAGCAATTTTGCTGCTTCGTCTCACTGATTATCTCCTCAGCAATTACGGGACAAACCCGGAGGTAACTGAACTAATAGACAATACTGAGATATGGATCAATCCCCTTTCAAACCCCGATGGGACCTACTTTTTCGGTAACAACTCCGTAGCCAACGCTATACGTTATAACGGTAATCTTAAAGACCTGAACCGCAATTTTCCCGATCCTCAGGACGGAGATCATCCTGACAATAACAGCTGGCAGGCCGAAACACAGGCATGGATGCAGTTCATGTCGCAGCATAACTTTGTCATGGCCGCCAATTATCACGGGGGAGCAGAACTGATGAACTACCCGTGGGATACATGGGTGCAGCTTCATGCTGACGACTTATGGATGCAACTGGTTTCCCGCGAATATGCCGATACCGTCCAGACTTTTGATACCACCGGATACTTTACCGACATGAATGACGGCATAAGCAACGGCAATGCATGGTTCGAGATAAACGGAGGCCGGCAGGACTATTCAACTTATTTCAAACATTGCAGGGAGATAACAATAGAAGTCGGCGACAGTAAAAAACCACCGGCGGTAGAACTGCCATCATACTGGGACAGAAATTTCAGATCACTGATGAATTACATGAAGCAGGTGCAGTATGGAGTTCACGGTATTGTTACAGATTCAATGACCGGCGAACCACTGAAAGCATTCATTGAGGTCCTTCAGCATGACTTTGACAGTTCGCAGATATATACATGCGACACGATCAATGGAAATTACCATCGCCTAATAAAAGGAGGAACGTATAATATGCGTTACAGTTCACCCGGCTACATTACAAAAACAATTACCGGTGTGGTTGCAAACGACTATGCAAAGACGATTCTTGATGTTCAGTTGGTAAAGATTCCGCAATCGGTTCAGAATGCAGAACAATCAGAAATAAGTGTTTTTCCGAACCCGACGAAGGGTAACCTTTATATCGAAAATCTACCGGAAAAAGATGTATTAATTAATGTATATGATATAAATGGCAGAAGTATTTCTGTTGAAAATATGAGAACAGAAAATGGGATTGAATTAGACTTCAGAAATCTGGACAAAGGGATTTATACTATAGAAATAGTAGGGTCGAAGAGCTTCAGATACAAAGTGGCTTATGAATAAAAGAATAATAAATAAAAAAGCATCTCCCTGCAGCTAAAAGCCACAGGAAGATGCCTTGAAAATACTATTATTAATGAACCAGTCCCTGATATTGTTCAGCGCTGAGCAGGTCGTTCAGTTCAGCAGGATTGGCGATCTTTATTTTTATCAGCCAGCCGTTGCCGTAAGGGTCTTTATTGATAGTTTCGGGAGAGCTCTCGATAACGGGGTTTGATTCCAGGACATCGCCGCCAACTGGCATATAAGAATCAGAGACTGTTTTTACAGCTTCGATACTGCAGAATGCTTCGTCTTTTGCAAGTTTTTCGCCGATACCTTTAAATTCAACAAAAACCACATCGCCAAGTTCGCCCTGTGCGAATTCTGTAATTCCGATAAAAGCCGTTTCGCCTTCAACACGTATCCATTCGTGTGTTCTGGCATACTTAAGATTACCCGGTATATTCATAATGGTTTAGATTTAAAAATTTGCTCAAAGTTAAAATAAAACGAAAACACTACAAATGTTATTTGGCAATTTGATGTGCGATATTTTTTTTGAAATACGCTACTCTGGTATACATTGAAATTAGCTGCGCGATGCCTGTTTAAATGTTTAGTTGTTTAAATGTTTAGTCGTTTAAATGTTTAGTTGTTCAATTGTTTAGTCGTTTCGGGTTTATAATTTGTCCAAGCCTGAAATATTATGTAAAAGCAGAAAAGGCGCCTTTTGAGCGCCTTTCATTACTATTTCGTGAAATTATTTTTTAATGTTAGGTATGTCCAGACCATAACCTCTGCTCTTATCAACCCTTTTAAGAATCACAGAAAGAACAATAGCAAGAACTCCAAAGCCGGCAAATATGAATTCAGGAACTGTATAATTGTATTCGGGAGCCTTTATGGTACCTGCTTTTATTGCTTCGGCATTCTGTTGAATAAATGCAAGTACTTCGGGATTTGATGCTGAAAGCGCATATCCGATAAGAATAGGCACGCCAAACAAGCCCATGTTCTGAATCCAGAAAATAGCGCCATATGCTGAACCCAGATAGCGGTCTTCGACAATTTTTGGCATCGACGGCCACATTGAAGCAGGGACAAGTGAAAATGCTATTCCAAGTATTACAATGGTACCGATAGCAATCGGCAGGTTGAAAGATTCGGTGGGTACCAGGGCAAATATAAGGTGAGAAACTGTCAATAAAATTGCGCCATACAGCATGAGAGTCGCACCCAAACCTTTTTTGTCAAGGAACAATCCGATAAAAGGAGTCAGTATCATTGCACCAATAGGGAACATCGAAACGTAGCGGGCGGCTTCTTTAGGATCTATCAGCAGTTTGCTTGCCAGCATTTCTGTTGCAAAGCGCTGGAAGGGGAATATGGCAGAATAAAAAAGCACACATAATCCCGCAATAGCAAGAAATCCGGGATTGGTAAATATCTTTTTAAGGTCTTTGACTTTAAATTCTTCTTCGCTGCTGTTTTCTTTTGTTACACCGACCTGCTTATCAAGTTTTACATCCATAAAGGTGTAAATAAAAAATGTGAGAAATCCGATTATCAGGAATATCATACCCCACAGGAAAGCGTCTGCTGTCGTCCATTCTGATGGCGGAACGGCATCTCCGTTGTTGGCAAAAATTGGTGAAAGCCACATAACCGCAAACACGCCAAGACGGGCGATTGCCATTTCGAGTCCCATTGCAAGTGCAAGTTCTTTACCTCTGAACCATTTAACAATAGTTTTGGACACGGTAATACCAGCCATTTCCACTCCGACACCGAAAATCGCAAATCCAACGCATGCCCAGACTGCAGTCGTTGGCAGCTCATATCCAAAAACAGAAGACATTGATGCAGGATCAACGAATTTTAATGCAAAGAATTTCAGGAAGGCGCCGCCAACCATGGTCAAACCGGCGGTTATCAATGTAAAGCGGATCCCCATTTTATCAAGGATAATACCTGAAATGATCAGGAATCCCAGAAATACATTAAAGAAGAACTCCATGCCGCCATACATGCCAAAGACTTCGGATGACCAATGGTAATTGATCTCAAACTGATTTTTTATAGGAGATGCTACATCAACAAAAAAGTAAGCAAAGAACATGGTTAGGGAAATCAAGCCCAACGCAAACCATCTGGCCGTTTTAGAGTCTTTTAAAAGACGCTGCACTTTCTCTGTCATTTTATAAAAGGTTTATATTATTTGTTAGGTAAAGATTTCAAAGTTTCAACAAGATATTCCCAGAATTTTTTAACGGAGGGAATGTTCACCTTTTCAACCGGAGAATGTGGAAAACGAATAGTGGGGCCGAACGAGATCATATCCCATTTCGGATAAGCTGCGCCGAGAATACCGCACTCCAGACCAGCGTGAATAACTTTTATCTCCGGTGTTTTTCCCCATTTTTTCTTATAAACATTACTCATAGTTTTAAGGATGGGTGAATCGGCATTTGGTTTCCAGCCAGGGTAAGAACCTGTAAGTTCTACTTTTGCCCCGGCAAGTTCAAACAGTGAGGATATCATAGCGCCCAGGTCTTCTTTAGCTGAATCAACAGAACTGCGTAAAAGGCTATTGGCCACGAACTTTCCTTTTGCAGCAGTAACAATTGCAAGGTTATTGGATGTTTCGACTATACCAGGCATTACATCGCTCATACGGATGACACCGTTGGGACAGGCATAGAGTGCGCGGATAAATGCAAGTGTGGAATTATTATCGAATACACTGGAACTGTTTTTTTCTTCTTTGGCTTTAAAAGAAAGTGCCGGTTCAGTTTTGTCCAGTTCTTTTTTGTAAATGGTTTCGAATGTTTTAACGTCTTTATTAAATGCTGCGGCATTTTTCCCGGGAACAAGGACAATTGCAAATGCTTCGCGCGGGATGGCATTGCGAAGACTGCCTCCTTCGAGAGCGGCAAGACGTATGTTGTGTTTTACAATGGTATGTTTAAGGAAACGCACCATCAGTTTGTTTGCATTACCACGACCGAGGTTTATGTCAAGGCCGGAATGTCCGCCGTTAAGACCTTTGAGTACAATGCTGAAAGTTTTATGTCCGGCGGGCGCTTTTTCTGATCTATAGGGAAGAGTGATATTTGCATCCATTCCTCCTGCACAACCGATATATAATTCACCTTCATCTTCCGAATCAAGGTTAAGAAGGATGTCTCCTTTCAGAAGACCCGGTTTTAATGCAAATGCTCCGGTCATTCCCGTTTCTTCATCAACTGTAAAAAGAGCTTCAACGGGACCATGAACTACATTCTTTGACTGTATTACAGCCATTGCGGCTGCCGCACCGATACCATTGTCGGCACCCAGGGTTGTTCCGTTTGCACGAACCCATTCACCATCTATTACTGTCTCAATGGGATCCTTATCGAAATTGTGCTTTTTATCACTGTTTTTCTGAGGGACCATATCGAGGTGAGCCTGCAGTACCACACCCATTCTCTTTTCCATGCCCCTGGTGGCAGGCTTGCGTATAATGACATTGCCAACCTTATCTGTAAACGTTTCGAGTTTGAGTTTTTTTCCGAAAGCAACCATGAACTCTATCATCTTTGCCTCCTTTTTTGAGGGGTGAGGAATTGAACAGATGTTCTCAAAGTTAGTCCATATGTCGCTGGGAGTAAGGTGGTTAATTTTTGCCATATATCTATGTTTAGGTTTTTTTAGGAGCGTTAAAATTACTAATTTTTAGAAATATGCTTACATTATTTTATTTATTATTTCGTTTATCTGCATTTGTCTTGATAAACATATATATACAATACTCTAACACAACGAAATAGTTTTCGATGCAATTTCAAAATACCAGAGAGTAAAACTTTCACAAAATTTATTTCAGATGTTCAATATTGAACACTTCCAGATTACCGAAAGTAAATACGGGATACATTTTCAGATATTTTTCCTGGTCATCATCCAACGGTGATTCAACTGTCCTGTTCGACACAAGATATTTAGCCCCCATCTTTACCATAATCTTATAATCGTCAACAGAGTTTAAGGGATAGTTATATAAAGTCCACCCTTTCATGTCCAACAGAGAAAGAGCGTATGCGGGAGCACCGTCAAAGTCACATACAGCTGTATCTCCCGGTAATATCCCGTTCTTTCTAAGAATATCGCTGCTGTACGGGCTTACTTTTCTCAGATCCTCCCATTTTGAATAATCTTCCTGAAAAGCAAAATTCCAGAACCATGTCTCTTCTTTTCCGGAGAATATATTAAGGGCACTGACATTTTTGAAATACGTTCTCATCTTCATGTTATCGAAAGTGTTAACAGTATTGATGACCATTAATACTCCGGCAGCTATGGTTACATATTTCAGGATATTTGTCTTAACTGCAACCATGAAGACAACCAGCCAGATAAGAAAGAACAAGGGGATGACCGGTATAGTATAGTAGTCGTGATTCAGGAATATTCCGAACCAAAGGTATCCATATATTAATGTACCGACCGTCATAAATACAAGAACCAGGAACCAGAATTTTTCGACTTTCTTCCTGTAAAAGATCAGAAAAACAATTACAGAAACATAAAAAGCAATATAACGATAAGCCCACCCCATCTGGTACAATGTAAAATCACAATATGACTGAATTACATTTGCAGTTCTTTCTTCCGACAGGAAGCCGAATGTTTCATCAGGAGGATAGGAGACATAATAAGTGTTATATCTTTTTACATGATAATACCAAAGTGCTATAAAAATCAACGAAGGCAACAGCCACAATAAATGCAGAAGATATTTTCCCGTAATTAGCCTTGCACCGAAATAGGCCAGCGGGAAGATAAGAACCGGCAGCCTTAGCATTCCTGAAAGAGACAGGCAAATAGTGAAAATGAGAACATTCCATATGCTCCGATTTGATAAATTCTTTTCGAAAAAGTAAATAGCAGGGAATGCAAGTGCCATTGCCTGGACATCCACCATAAAACTTGCACCGTAAAATACCACAACAGGGATCACGTATGAAAGAAATGTAATGAGTAATGATATCTTTTTGTTATTAAGATGTTTATCCGACAGTTTGTACATGTAATAATATCCGAAAATAGTTATTGCGAACATTATCCATCTGAATAAAACCGGGGTTGCAGAAGGAATATTCCGGACTATAAAAGCTGTTAAGAAGTGAAATACCGGAAATTCAAGAACAAGGTTGCCGGTATTGTTGGGATTAATAAAGTCGTGTATTTCGGGGAACCAGAAGCATGTGTTACCGCTGATGTAATTAACGATCATTGAGTAATGCAGGCTCTGCTTCCATTGATGCATCCCTTTGGGCAATTCCAGAAGCTCGCAGAAACCGTTGTAAAATATCGATGACAGAACAAGAAGAATCAAAAAGAAAGAAATTTCGTAAATATTCTTTCTTACAAATCCCGTATTAATAAATTTCGAAAAAAAACTCTTTCTCAAGACGGACTCCGGCTGTTACATATAAGTTGTACTTCCGTACGCAGCATTCAGGTTAACCTGAGGTTCGGCTCCGGATGAAACGAAAACATCGGTGAATTTTTTATCCTTTACGATGTATTTAATTCCTGAAGGCGACTCTTCTTTTGTGATCACAACAAGGTCGAAATTCTGCTCCGGCTTCGAAGAAAACACAAAAGAAATTTTT
>CAZEWB010000162.1:0-7462 GCA_964515655.1 uncultured Bacteroidales bacterium | reverse complement strand
TTATAATCCTTCTTAAATTCATTCAGGCTTTTGTCGCTGATATACTCATTGATACGATCTATTGAAGTAATAATATCTTCAAGGTACATTCGATATGTCCTTAGTTCTTTCTTCATTAAACGTACTGAACATTTTTTAGTATGATATCCCTGATCTGTTTCTTAAGAGCGTTCTTTGTAACCAGGTCAATTTTCATTTCAAATATCTTTTCAAGATATAATTCAAGTGAAAAGAACTTCCATCCAACAGGCTTTTCAAATTCTATCAGGATATCAATATCACTGTTTTCATTTTGAGTGTCATTGGAAAATGACCCAAATAACCCGATAGTTTTTACAGAATATTCTTTCTGAAGAACAGGCTTCAGTTCTTTAAGTTTTGATAATATCTCATTCTTTGTTTTCACAATACAAATATATGACATTTTATAAAACCAGCATAATATTGATATTTCCTTGTCTGATTTGGTGCCTCTGTGCAGAAAGGCCAACAATTAAAATCAAGATATCCATTCCTGTCGCTTGCGTGTCGCAAGTGACAGGAGCATACGTTTAAGACAAACAATTACAGTCTCCCGAAACATTCGGGCGACTGTAAGAAGGTTTAAAGGTTGAGTAACTATTGACTTTTCAAAGAACCAGCCGCCCAACCCATAAACCATTTACAAAAATGTAGCAATTTACCTCGTTTCAATTATAGTAATATGGGGGTCATGGAAGCGTCGGAACTGATTAATTACTAACCACAACCGACTTGCTGATATTTTTTGTTTCTGATTGCATTATCAGGTAATAAACGGCATTGGGCAAATCAGTATCATTTATTCTGACATATTGTCTGGAATCAGTTAAAACAATTTCTTTATTTGAAATAACCTGTCCTGAAACAGTAGTAAGTTTAATCCGATACAAGTTACCGGGAATTCCAAGCACAATTGCTTCAACATAAGAGTTTGGGGGTGAAACCGGCAAAATATCTTCTATATAATTCTTTGCTTTGCAGTTTACACCGATAATTTCAGAATACGAATCCCGGCCATCAATATCAAACTGGCGTATACGGTAATAATTGAATCCATTATACGGTGCGAAATCCTGTGTATAATAATTCTTAATTCCACAACTGTTTCCCTGCGATGGGATCTGAGCAAGGGTATTAAAATTTTTACAGTCCGGACTTTTTTCTATCTTGAAATAATCGTTGTTATTTTCACTTGCCGTTTGCCAGTATAATGCAATCCCGGTATTATTGCATTCTCCTTTAAAGCTTATAAGTTCTATAGGTAAGGGCAAGGTCGTGCTGCCTATGGTGATTCTGATTGCGCCGCCCACAGCGTTATTTGCAGTCGTTGAGGAAATAAAATCTGATCCGGCATTCACCACTGTGTTTCTTGCTTCCCAATAAGTCGGTCCGCCATAATTCACTTTCTGGAACATTTGGAGATTTGCTTCCGTATGTCCGTTCAATTCGGGATTTCCCGCGCCGCCCAGATAGAAAAAATTATTAATTGTCAGAGATGACGCTGTTGTCGGTTGCAACTCGTAATAACGAAAGACACTGTAGTTGTCTGTATAAGATCCTGAACCCTGCTGACGCTCATTTCCCCTGATAATTACTGTGTTCCCCATGTCGGCTCCGGGAGTGACGTTTAAACCTAATCCGGCTATATTTCCGCTTGGTACGGCAGAAAGTGTTCTTGTTGTACGAATTGTTCCCGTGCCGTAGCCTTCAAAACCTCCGCCATCTGTTGATTTTATCCGATTGGCGGCTGTTTCGCCCGAAACAACTCCTGTTGCAGACAAATCAAGAATATAACTCTTCATATCTATGCACCCCTGAATAATCTGAATTGTCCCTGATGTACTGATATTTCTTTCAAGAATAATTCCGCCTCCTGTATTGTTTACTGTAAGATTGTAAAAAGAAGTTGTTGCAGCCCCCTGAATATTTTGCAATGCATTTCCGACAAAATTAACAGTGCTTCCCGAAACACATTTTACCGTTCCGTTGTTCGTCCAGTTGCCTTTGTCTGCTATACCTATGTTTCCCGCTTCAACACGAAAATTGCCCGTATATATCAATAAGCCGCCCTGAGATAAGCTAACCAAAGGAATTAATACTAATAATATTGGCAATAAAATATTCATAATTCATTGCGGCTGATAGAAAATGGTAATCGACAAGGGAACAATATTGCCGGTTCCGGAGGACCCTGTGACTATCTTTACATCTATCAGATCTCCTTCGGCATAAGTCACAGAACCTGTCGTCGAGAACCATCCCGTTGCTCCCGAACCGACAGTGATAACTATTGCAGTTGCAACACCATTCTTCATTAAAGTAAATACAGTGTTGCTTGTAACGGCATTGGGAGAATATATATTGACTTTCATATTAGTAACAACACAGGCAGGCATGGGGGTCTGGCAATAGTTTTCAACCGTATATCCCCACGTTGTTGAATTAGAGTACACAGTGGTATTCTTCGGGATTCCTGAAATAGTTGATTGATTTATCATTGATTTCTCAACCTTTGGAGCATCCCACGAAAGATTTCCGGATCCGTCATTTTGGAGTACCGTATTTGCCGCACCCTGCGCAGCGGGCCATGAATAAATTACATTATTTATTTTTACCAGATTACCGGTAGTATTAACCTGAAACTGATTACTTGCCCCAACGGAAAAAAGTTGTCCCGGCGCAGATGTTCCTATTCCAACCTCCCCCGTACTTTTAATCGTCATCCGTTCTATGGCATTAGTTCTGAAGTCCAGATCTGCCAAACCATTCGTTCCTAAATAATTTGTACCGTCTATAATGCCCGCATTCCCCGAAACCGACCAGTCAACCGCAGCCGGAGTAACCGAACTATATACCGAACGCCATAAAGCCGCCGGCGTGTCGTAATAATATAATGTTTTCATGTCGGTATCATACACAAGCAGACCATTTACAGGAGAAGTAATTCCGGTTCTTTCGGCCGAAGTCATTCGCGGAATTAGCACCCCCCTTGTGTTCGAAGTAATATCAAGCATAGAACTTCCGTCGGGGGCATTGCCGGAGGTATTTATTGCAACCTGCGAATTCGCATTTAAAGTAAATGCAAAAAATAAAAACAGAGTTATTCGTATTGATGTTTTCATGGTCTGATTTTTTCAAAATGAAAACAATTGGCCACTTTATCAAATATAGTTTAATTAATACCAAAAGTCAAGTAATTGACGATATATTTTATTGATAATGAGTAAATCAGGTGTTTTTACCCGATAAGGTCGGGTAATCTTACTTGTTTTTAAAGTGTAATTATACTCTTCCAACGATTCCATAGAATTATTCAATCAATTGGCTTTTCTGTATTATTTACTTAATTTTGAAAAATAGTGTATGTATATGAAAAATGTTCCCAAACCCTTGATATTAATTGTTGACGACACTCCTCAGAACATACAGGTACTGGGCAGAATATTATATGATAACGGATACAATGTTTCTATTGCGTCTTCGGGATCAGGGGCTCTTCAATCGGTAAAAAATAAAATTCCCGATCTGATCCTTCTCGACATTCAGATGCCCGGAATGGACGGATTCGAAGTATGCACACAACTAAAAAACTGCAACGAAACAAAAGATATTCCGGTGATATTCCTTACAGCGCTTACCGAAACCGGATCGGTTTTAAAAGGCTTTAATCTGGGCGCTGTTGATTATATAACAAAACCTTTTAACGCGGCAGAATTAACCGCCAGGGTATCTACTCATCTTGAGTTAAAAAGAGCAAAAGAAAAAATTGAAGCAGAAAAGGCAGTGATAGAAACATTAAATACCACTCTTAAAAACACCAACGGTAAACTTGAATCAGCTTATAATGATATTAAAGCCGGTATAAATTATGCAAAAAGAATACAGGAAAATATTATGCAGAGTCTGGATTTTCTTTCAGAAAAAGGGATAAACCACTTTTTGATTTATAAACCCAAAGATATTATCAGCGGCGATTTTTACTGGGTACAACATTTCGACGAAAAAATCTTTATTGCAGTCGCCGATTGCACAGGGCACGGAGTTCCGGGGGCTCTTTTGTCGGTATTAGGACATAATCTGCTTTTTCAGATAGTGAACATGGAGAATATTCACAATCCCGAAGAAATACTATACCACCTCAGTTATAAATTCCGGCGCATCCTGAGGCAGGAGATCACATTGTCGCACGACGGTATGGATATCTCAATTATGCGTAATTAATACTAAAACAAAAGTAATGGAGTATGCCGGCGCAAAAAGACCGGTATTATATTACCACAAACAACAGAAAAAAGAACTAACCCCCGACAAATTCTCAATAGGCGGACTGGAAAACAACAACTCTGTTTTCTCTAAACAAACTATTAATTTGAACTACGGCGACAGGATCATTATGTTCACCGACGGGGTAACCGATCAGTTTGACAGTAAAAACAAAATTAAAATTACACGCAAAAGATTCGAATATCAGCTTTCATTATTAACCGGAAAACCTCTTAATTCAGTGAAGAAGGAATTGCTTGATTTTTTGAAACACTGGCGGGGCTGCAATTCACAGACAGATGATATTTTGGTGCTGGGGATCGAAATTTCTTAAAATACTCATTATGAAACAAAAAATCAATTTCTATATAATATTAATTCCCGGCATTATAACAGCCGCTGTAGGCCTGTTTGTTCTTACCGGCTGGCATCTCGGGATTGAAACGTTAAAAAGTCCTTTGCCCGGAACTGTTTCCATGAAAGCGAACACCGCCATTGCATTCCTTCTTTCAGGCCTGGCATTGATTCTTCTGCAGGGTGGACTCAGATCTCTAAGAACAATATCTATAGTTTGCGGTGTTGCAGTTTCAGGCATAGGGCTGTTATCCCTTAGCGAATATATTTTTGTATGGGATGCCTGCCTGGATGAACTTTTCTACAACGACTCGTTGAATGCCGTTGCCACATCAAGCCCCGGACGTATGGCTCCTACAACAGCATTGAATTTCACTTTGCTCGGCTGGGTAATTATTGCACTTTCTTTCAGGGAACTAAGAAATAAAATATTGTCAGACGTTGCTGTTATTGCCTCTTTAACAATAAGCTCACTCGGGATACTTGGTTACGCTTCGGGGCTTACGGGTTTCGCCGGGGTCGGCAATGACAGATACACACAAATGGCAATTCATACTGCTGTAACATTCAGTATCCTTGGTACCGGAATAATAACTGCCGTTTACAAAAACAGAAGGCAGAACGCCGTTACTATTAAACAACTGTTCTGGGGAGGCATTGCAGCGCTGGTGGTGCTGATTGTTTACGTTTCCTTCCTCTTCAACTCGAATAACCGATCCATGAAGGAAGCCGACAGGCAGATTGTCCGCTCTCTTGTTATAAGGCAGGGGATAGGACTGGTATTGACGGAAGTATCTGAAATGGAAAATGGAATACGTGGTTTTATTATCAGCAATAATAAGGAATATCTTGTCCCGGCTATAAGGGCAAAAGAAAACCTGTTCGTATTGATGAATAATATTTACTCTCTGTCAGCAAATAATCCTGCCCGGAAAAATAATATTGAATTGCTGAAGGGTCTTGTAATAAAACATATAGCATATTCCGATAGCTTTCTGGCAAATAATGATACCCTGAACCATGCTGCAAACAGCAATTTTAATACCCATACGCAAAAAGTAATTTCCGACAGCATTCACATCGTCATTGCAGGGCTGATAAAAACAGAGAACAAGCTTCTTGCAAAAAGAAATGAAAAAGAAAGAATACAAACCGATAATAATTTCAAAATACTCTTAATAAGCTTCGGTATTCAGTTGTTATTGCTGGTGTACATTCTGTTCCTTTTCAACTTTTATCTGGTCAGCCGGCGCAAATGGGAAAAAACGATTTCTGAAAAGAACGGTGAATTGCTTTTATCCAACGAAGAATTAAAAGCAATTAATCACGAATTGAACGATCTGAAGGGGAGGATGGAGGATCTGTTAATTGAACGGAGCAGAAAACTGGAGAGTACAGAAGACCGCTACCGCACTACCCTGGACAATATGATGGAAGGCTGTCAGATACTGGATTTCAACTGGAAATACCTTTATATTAACGATGCGGCAGAAAAGCACAACCGCCGGCCTAAAGAAGAGATGCTTGGCGGGAGATATATGGATATGTGGCCGGGAATTGAAGAAACAGAGGTCTTTTCGACAATAAAAAAGTGCATGGATGGACGGGTTCCCCTGTATATGGAAAACGAATTTGTTTTTCCGGATGGGAACAGGGGATGGTTTGAATTAAGCATTGAACCGGTACCGGAAGGTGTTTTTATTTTATCTTCTGATATTACTGAACGTAAAAAATCAGAAGAATTAATTTTTGCACAACTCAATTTAGGAATAAAGATAAGTTCGATTTCCTCATCCGAAGAACTCTATAAAGAATCGTTGGGGCTTTTGCTTGGCGTTTCGGGAATGGACTGTGGGGGTATTTATCTTTTCCATAAAGAAATGCAGAGTTTGTATTTGGTTTATAGTGTTGGGTTTTCAGAACAATTTGTTTCGAGAACCCTACAATATGATATGAACTCTGATCATGTAAAATTTATTCAAACCGGAAAATCTACTTTCATCGATTACTCTGAATTACCGGTACCCCACAGTGACATTGAATTTAAGGAGAATTTAAAATCAATGGTTATTCTGCCATTAATTATAAAAGGGGAAGTGATTGGTTCGATAAATTTAGCATCTCATAAAAAATTAATAATTCCCGATAATCTCCAAAGGGGAATTATGACCATGGCTTCCTTAATTGGCAATGCGATATTGAGAATCAGCGCCGAAGAAGGAATCAGCGCCCTGAATAAAGAGCTTGAAATTAAAGTAGAGATCAGAACAAAAGAACTTACGGAATTAAACGAAAGCCTTGTCATTATCAACAAAGAGCGCCTGAACGCCATAAGCGTACTGAAAAAAAGCGAAGAACACGTTCGTCTTTTGCTCGATTCTACGGCCGAAGCTATTTACGGTATTGATATGAACGGCAATTGCACATTCTGCAATATTTCGTGCGTTAAAATGCTTGGATACGAAAGTTCGGGGCAACTTATTGGCAGGAACATGCACGATCTGATACATCACTCTCTTGCGAACGGCGAAAAACTGGACGTAACTGAATGCAATATCTATAAAGCTTTCAGGAATGGCTCAAGTTCACACTACGACAATGAAGTGTTCTGGCGCAAAGACGGCAGGAGTTTCCCTGTTGAATACTGGTCTTATCCGATCTGCTCTGACGAAAAAATAACCGGGGCGGTGGTCACTTTTTTTGATATTTCGGAACGTAAACTTGCAGAAAACACCATTAAAAAAAGCGAATCGGAATTGAACCAGATATTCGAAACGGCACCTTTCGGCCTAAGGATAATTAATACCGATCATCAGATCATTAA
>CAZEWB010000161.1:0-7469 GCA_964515655.1 uncultured Bacteroidales bacterium | reverse complement strand
AAGGATCACGCAAGTAATCCTGCTTAAATAAAAAGTTCACTTTTTGTTTTTGTGAGCGAATGGATTTCAATTACGCAGTAATTGCTGATTTGATTATGACTATGCGAGACAAAGGATCACGCAAGTAATCCTGCTTAAATAAAAAGTTCACTTTTTGTTTTTGTGAACGAATGGATTTCAATTGCGGAGCAATTGCTGATTTGATTTTGACTATGCGAGACAAAGGATCATGCAAGTAATCCTGCCAAAAAAATCCTTTTATACACGGATTACAAATCCGCGCCAACTGAGGATGTCTTTAAAAGAAATAAATTTTCGTTGGAAAATTTATATTAATCAACTGTCTTAACCTCCAAAATAGTTAGACAAAATTTTATAAATGATTTTGTCTAACTATTATTGGGATATTTGATTTGGTCCCATTTTAAGTTCTCCACTAAATGCAGAAACTTTGGACCTGTATGGACTATCTGGGTTAGCTACTTTTAATCCTAAAACATAAATAGTATATTTTGTAATTTTATTGCTCAAATATTCAAAGTGAATATTTTTCATACCTGAAAAGAAAAAAGGAGAGGCACTAATTGAAACACCTTGAATATATGGTAAAGTAACATCGGTTGCTCCTATAATATCACCTGTTACTGGACTTCCTCCAACAATATTTACAGAAGCTTCTTTCTTTAAATGGATTTCCGGAATAATAACTCTAATATTTTTTTTGTCTTCACTTAGTATAAATTTAACTTTTGACCAATCAGCATAGAACTTAACATCCGAATAATTTATATTTATTGTGGCGTAATCTCCATCTTTGATTCCAAATGTAACATACCCGTCAGGATATTTATCATCTAATATTTGTTTTAAAGTTGGATTACTTATTTCAGTTTTAAGTTTTTCAATTTCACTGTTATTTTTGCCAATGGTTTTAAATAAACCGCTGTCATTATTGTTAAGTAACTCTTGATATTTAAGAATCAAGTTTTGCCTTACAGAATTCAAACTATCTAATGAATCATTTTCTCTTAATTGAACTTTATTAATATTGTTTTCATTTTTTTCAATTCTATAACTTCTGGATTCGTTAATGATATTGAAAATAATAGAAATGATTATTAAAATAATAAAAACCCAACCAGATTTTGTCAATCGTTTTTTCTTCTTATTATATAAATTTTTTAATATAGGAAGAATTATTAATAAAGCAGTAATTACAATTATTACAGTGAAGTACCAAAATCTCCATATTAATAGAAAACCAAAATCATTTATATGATAAAGTATCATTGGGTCACAGTCTTTTTCACCGCTTAAGCAAATATAGGCATTTACTCCATCATTGTCAAGGTTAAAATGAATTTTGGATAAAAAATATTTAACTTCGCATAATAACATTACAAAAACTGTACCAGTTGCAATATTTTTTTAAATATTCTTATTTCTAAAGCCATCTGATATTTCCGTAACAAATTCCGAACTCAAAAAAACACAGTAAAACAACAATTCTGCTTATGTTATAAGTGAACCTATCCTATAAATTTACAAGAAATTACGCTGAAATCGTTAGCGGGTTGGATTCTGAGAGAGACTTAATAGGTTAATTTTAATCTGAAATTGGAAGGGTAAAATTAATTCAAGTTTCAGGATTTTCGAAAGTATAAATATTTTTTCAATGCCAAAACATTTATTAACAAGGTTGTTTCTTTGTTTTCGGAAGTCCAATTTTTCTTAACATTTCGTTTGCCATAGCTACTTTTTCAGGAAACAAAATAATATCATTGTATTTATTCAATGATTTGTCAATTATCACAATTGGAACTTTCTTTTTGTTTATTTCTTTTATATTCATAATACAAATTTACAATTTTTTAATCTATCCTATAAATTTACAAGAAATTACGCTGAAATCATTAGCATGTGGGATTCTTATGAAGACTTGCAACAGGTATTTTCTATTATAAACGATAATTATATATATATTTATCAATTATAAGTGACAATTATTTGTTTAACCTTTTGTATTTTATTATGACAAATGCAGGAAAATCTTTTTCATATAATAACATATCAAAATTGTTAAATATTTCGGTTGATACTGTCAAGGAGTATATTTCTTATGCTGAAGAATCATATCTTATTTCAAGTGTTAATAAATTTGATTTTTCCGTAAAGAAACAAATAGCCAATCAGAAGAAAATTTATTCGATAGATACCGGTATTATTAATGCCATTTCTTTTAAATTTTCAGAAGACAAAGGTCGCCTGCTTGAAAATATAGTCTATACATTTTTAAAAAAACAATATGGGAATGTTTATTATCATAAAAATCATTATGAATGTGATTTCCTTATAAGACAAGGCATTTATGTAAGTATGGCAATTCAGGTTTCTGCTTCATTAAAGGATTCAAAAACAAAAGAAAGAGAAATAAAAGGGCTTGTTGAAGCTATGAAAGAACATAACCTGAAAGAAGGGTTGATAATTACAGAAAACGAAAGCGGGAAACTTAATTATGAAAATAAAATTATACAAATAAAACCTGCATACTTATGGTTTCAAAATGTTTTAGGATAATAATAAGGGAAAAACTATATTCCTTTCCCCTCAAATAACTCAGCTTTCCTAAGACCCATTGACAGGAATTCTGTAAAGATATTGTTTTTGTGAGCAGTTATAAGTTATGTTGTATATTATTCTTTTATCATTTTCTTCTGAATAGTCCATCCGATACCTGTCGGATTTTCTCCCGTTAGCTTAATTATATACATACCTTTTGACAGCGAATTAATATCGACTTCATTTATCTTATTGCTCAATTCTTTTTGCAAAACACATTTTCCAATGACATTGTAAACTTGAATCTTTAAGTTTTTATAGTCAATACAGTCAATATTAATTTTATCTGTTGCCGGATTTGGATATATTTTAATAAAATCTGGTTCAGAAACAGTTTGACTGTTTGCAGAAATAGGAGAATGAGTTACAATTAATATAGGCCTGTTGTTGGGATTAGCTGTTTCGTGTGAATAAAAATATGCCGCAAATCCGAAAACATGATTTCCTATTCTTAAAGTGTCATCTGAGTCATGGGCAAAAATTTCACCGGGCCCCATGGTCATATCATCAGAATCTTTTACCATTATTGTGCAGTATGTGTTTGCAAGATCATAATCTTTCAGGAAAATATTTTTGAGATTAATTGATGTTGCCTTAGTGGCTAATGGTACTACAAATCCTGAATCCTGAAGTGTTGTATCGCTTCTGGTAAAATCCCATAGTTTCTGACAGGAATCACTTTCAGCCCATGTCTGGCTGTTTACATTGTAAAAAAACGCATTACCATCCATTGTTCCGGACATGTCTATTACTGAGAATTGCAGAAATACAGAATCAATTTTACGACTAGCCGGAATAGAAGAAATATCAAATTTAACAAATGTGTTTGCACCTTGCCCTCCGCCCCAGGTATATATGAAAACGTCATCAATAGCTTCTAATGTGTCAACAGTCTGTGCATTGATAAATAGGGATGATCCCAAAACAAAAAATAATAAAATTAATTTTTTCATAATCAATAAATTTAAGTGGTTTACTACATAAATAACTTTCGGAAACTTATTTTTAATAAGTTGTTAAAAACAAATTTATTATAAGAATTTTTTAAAACCAAATTTTCAAATCTCTTTTTATTCGTAGAACAGTTTTATTAACAAGTAATTATATGTAGAAATTTTACTCAATCTTTATAAACTTATTTCTATATTCAATGCCATTTGCTTTAATAACATAAAAATAAAGTCCGTTTATTAGATTTTTTGTTTTCATTTTTATTCCGGTGACGCCTCTGTCAACTGATTCAGTCAATATTTTATTGCCCCATACATTATAAATATCTATCTGAATTACAGATGAATTATTGATATTCAATAAAAAGTTTATTTCATCTTTTACAGGATTTGGAAATATACTTACTGTTTCTGTTAAGCTGTTTTCAGTAACTCCCTCGCTTATATTTACACAGCCTGAAGTATCTGTACATCCATCAAAGGCTACAATAACCGCATAACTGCCATTCTCAGCTGCTGTATAACTCTGATCAGTTTCTCCGGGAATTATTGCATAACTGTTATTGCAGTCTATCCATTGATAAGTTGCGCCGTCCTGATTTGAACTTATGGTTGTGTCATTGGCAGTAGTGGTTATATCAGGGTTTATTGTAGCTGTTACTGCTGTTCTTGGAAAGGTACATTCTTCAGAATAATCATCTATCACTGTTCCCGTTGTTTGCTGATAGACAAGTGGTGAATTGGTTCTATTCAGTTGAGCACCCCATACGTAAACATAACGAGTGCTGTTACCGTTATATAAGGTAACATAATTACCGCTTGTAATACATATAGCTAATCCAAATGGAGAACCGGAGTTATAAGTAATTGAACAACGATACCATCCATTGCCAACATTTTGAATAGTAGTATTTGAAGGTGCAAGGCCACCAGTCACTACACCTTTTACGCCATTTTGTAAGTCAAAGAAACAATATCCTGTACCTTGTACAGATAGAATTACCCAGTTTGCTGAACCTTTTTTAAGATAAACAGAGCAGGTATTAGGTGTTGGTATAGTAAAGCTTTGGAATAAAACAGCAATATCGTTAACGAAAGTACCTTCAGTAAATTTATCAGCTGTATTCCCGCCCAATGGGTCGGTTGTTTCAAATGTATTGGCTGAAACTGTTGAATTACCTTTTGCCCATGCTGCATTATCAAACTGCTCCGAATAAGTAAATAAATTGTGAGTACCTTTAGCTTCAACATAATAAGTTTTTGAAGAGCTGAGACTTGGTGTTGTGTATGTTGTTCCTGTGTCTAAGCATGAACCGCCTATTGAATCCGCATACCAGCTTAATTTGCCGGCACTCGCAGTTGCATCCAGAGTTACAGTTCCTGTACCGCAACGAGACGATGGTGTTGTAGATGTTATACTTGGAATATCGTATACTTTTACTGTAATGCTTGTTCGTGTGGCGCTTGGCCCACAGGTGCTGTCTTGTACATAATAAGTTGTACTATTGTTTAATGGCGGTGTAGTGAAACTGTCTTCTCCGCATAAATATATTCCACCGGTTGAGTCACTGTACCAGCCTAATGTACCTGTGCCGCTTGCACTCAGTGTAGTGGTGTTTCCGCTGCATATTGCCTGATTATATGAAGATGTTGTATTTAAAGGAGCAGGGGGGGGAGCAGAACTAATGGTTGCTGTAACTGCCGTTCTTGGAGAAATATATCCGCCATCAGACACTTCAGCATAATAGGTTGTTGTTGAATCAATAGCAGGTGTTGTAAAAGATGTACCTGTTCCCAGGCTTGAACCTCCTGTTGAATCTGCATACCAGTTTAATGTTCCGTAACTGGCAGTTGCATTAAGAGTGACAGTTCCTGCACCGCAGCGGCCTGACGGTGTTGTAGAGGTTACGACGGGATTACCATCCAGCCAGATGATTTCCGATGCATTATCTCCACTCATTCCTGTAACATTAATCCCGTCATTCATCAGTTGTGCACCGGTCATAACACAGTTAAGATTGGTCCTTTCCTGAAATGTTAATGTATATGCAACACTATTTTCAAGTCCTTTAAGCCTGATAACCTTGGAATCTCCATCTGTGGCAGCTGACGAAGGCTTGAAAAGAAATACAGAGCCCTTATTTAAAGTTGTATTAAAGCTTTCCATTCCATCCCAGTTTACCCCGTCTGCCATCGGGAGAATATGATAAATATTTGCTCCTCTCAGTATTGGTCTCTGTTTGTTCTTAAATAAAGTAAGCCGGTCTTTACTTGGCAAAAAAGCCGGCATTGCTCCCATCAGGTTTGTTCTATAATCCAGATCTGTTGTTCCTGCATGAGCTGGTACTAGCTGAACAGGATTTATTGCATATGTATTGGAATAATATGTTGAACGTGTCATTGCAGCATTGTTCTGTTCGTCATTCATTGTGCAGAATGTCATTCTTCTGCATATTGCAAAACCCTTATATTTTCCTCCATCGCAGCAGTTCATGTATCTGTAATCAGGCCTGTTGCTAATCATATAGTCATGAATATACAGAAAATTCTTTACGCCATTATAAGTTTGAGGCATAGGTTCATAGGGAGCAGTGTAGCGATCAGTCCTCCACATATCAAACCAACCCCAATCATACCTGTTTAAGATTGCCGATAATTCGGAATCTCTTCCTGCTGTTGTGCTCAGGTTACAGTCATTATAAGTACCTCCCATGTATAAACAAACTTTCATCCCTGCATTATTTGCTTTTAATTTAAAATCAAAGCCACTTGGCCATACGGCAGGATGGTACATCCAGTCTCTGTTGGTATACCAACCATTGCCCGAACCATCCCAAAAATCCATCACTTCGCATTCTATACCTATTGAAGCATCATAGTCGTAATTTTCCTGAGGTGTATTGCCTGTGGGAGTGGCACTCTGTGTTATCCATGGTTCGTTGGTGTTGTTGTAGAGGCTTCGGGTAATTTTGTAGTTCCAGAACCATTTTTTAAAATTATTGCTGCCGTCATCAATATCACCTTTATATGTTCCATAATAAACATTGGGAATAGTGAAAAATTCGTTATTGCCTTGAGTTACATTCTCGCTTATAGGGTTTGCGGATACTGTAATATTTAAAGGATCTGCACCTGATGTAACTTCAAAGCCGCCGAGCTCCCACTCATATCCAATATACAAACCGTGAGCAGAGCCGGCATCAAACATGATATAGGGTATAATACTACTGTTTGTAGTAATATTGGCATCTATACTTATTACATCATTATATACTTTTCCCCAGCCGATATCTGTTTTATCGAAGCGATAAAGGTTAACTGTATTATTTGCACTTATTTGTATATTGGCTGCCTCTATATCTGACTTATAGGTAACACTTCCACCGGTTTTGTTTTCTATAGTAATCCAGTTCTCTACAGGTCCTGATCCCGGGTTAACACTCCAGATTGATTTTAATTCAAGATTTGGTGTTGTACTGGTGAACCTCAGCGTAATTATCTTGCCATTAGCAGTCGAATCAATAGCAGCATCCTGGTAAGTCCAGCTAAGCGGATAGGTTGTACTTGAGATTTTTACACTGCTCAAAAGCGGAACCTGTGACGGACTCTGCACCCAGTTCCAACCTTGCAAAGGATTCATAAGTGTATCAATGTATATCTTGTTATCCGATACAGATATTTTTAGATAAGTGTCGTCATTTGACAGTGTCCATTGAGTGTCAGTAGCATATAGAGTTATTCCAAACAGGATTAATCCTATAATTGATGAAATTTTATTCTGCATAACTGTTAATATTTATTTTAATAAATTATTCTATTTTAATAAATTATTCTAATTTAATAAATTTACTTCTATACTCAATACTTTCGGTTTTAAAAGAAATAAAATAAAATCCATTT
>CAZEWB010000160.1:4003-7507 GCA_964515655.1 uncultured Bacteroidales bacterium | reverse complement strand
AGTTCCTTTATTCCGTTACCGTTGTAATCCGTCCATTGGAAAACGCCCTGTCCCGCCGACACTTCAACATAAGCAAACTCATGCCTGAGTTCCATTCCGCTGCCGGTTTCGTAGAATGTCTGTATCGTGAGTGATTGTTTCTTCGTGCGGAACATCTGTTCTGCCCTTCCTGTAACATAGGTCTGCAAAGGTATTGTATCGAACTGGTATAATTCCCTGTATGTAAGCTGAAGGTTCATCGTACTATTTGGATTTTTCCGGATACCGCCGTTTATGAACCAGTCGCGCGCACGGCTTTCGTACGACATTACACCGCTGTCGGGAATAAAATCGTCGCGGAAGACCACACCTGCTTTTATAGGATAACTCTCAGTATCGGACATCATGATATAAGGCGAGAACTGGTAAAAACGTCTTGTTCCTGTTAAAAGACTGTCACTTTCCGGTTTTTTCCACTGGTTATCTTCAGCCATTCCTTCAATGCCTATCAGCGTGGGGCCGGCTTTCTGGGAGATAACTGAATTACCTCTCAGAAATGAAGTATTGCGTAACGATTCCTGTGTGTTAAGATTGCTTCCTGACAAATTCCATCTGAAACCCTTATACCTGAACGAAGCGCTTGTTTTTTCCCTTATCCCGGTGAACTCGTTACCGTATTTCAACCCATCCCCGCCGACCATAAAAGTAAGCCTGTTTTTAATAATCATGTTCACATCTGCTCCGGCAACAATTTCATCGGCGCTGGCTGTGGAAGGGAGGTTCCAGTCGCGCTCATATTCCGGCGCTCTGAAGCGGTCAACAGCATCAAAACGGGCCTGGGTAAAACGTGTAAATGCAGAAAAACCTGCTTTAAAGCCTGAGGTATCTTTCTGTAGAACAGATCTCTTTATCGCAGCCTGAAAGGTAAAACCGGCATTATCCGCATCATCACTTCCCGAAAACTTGTTCTTGTCATTATAGCTCAGCCCACCCTCTATTTCCACTTCGGTCTTTTCATTTAATTTGAAATTTCCTCCGGAAGTAAGAACGGTTTTACTCTTTGGTGTCATCAGATATCTTACGGGTTCATAACTTCCCTTCGGGACTCCGCCTTCAGGAGCCACCCATTGATATACTTTTCCGTTAGCAGAACTTTGTATCTGTACATAGTTGCCCTTATTAATTCCGGCAAAGACAAAAGAAGCACGGTAAATTGCGCTGTCGGGTAGAATGCTGTACACAAGTATGCTATCGTAGGTAACGCCAGTAACAAGAGTATCAATCATTTTATAGAACACGGCATCGTTGCGGAAAACAGTATCCTCGAAAAAGCCCGGGACAGATGCCAGAAGTGCATTATCGCCGGCATGAGACATCACGTCTTTTTCCGGATCGGTCAGGTCCTGCTGAATCGGTTGGTTCTTGCTGTCCTGCTCATGAAAGATATTGAGCCATGCCTCATGTTTTTCACCTTTCCAGTCACTTGCGCTGAAGATGGCAAAGCGGGCGTAACTCTGCTCGCTGTACTCAAATTCTGCAATTATCCTTTTGTCTTTTGTCACCGGCATTCGCGGAGTGAACGTAAGTTCAGCCATGTTGTAGTCTATTGTGTAATCCTTATCCAGACCACGTTCCAGCAGCTTGCCATCTACCCATATCCTCTCGCTTCCTGCGATTATTATGACAAAAGTCTCGTTATTTACACCCTTTAACCTGTATGGCCCCTGATTTCCTTCGATGGCCGTTAACATTATGCGGTTGTACTTTCCTTTCGACACCGCACCGGCAAGCTGGGAACTGAAAACAGTTTTTGTTTTTTCTTTGTCGGGCAGATTTAGCGAAAAGATACCTCCCCTCACCTTTCTGTTCATCTTAAGAAAGGTCCCGGAATTCCTGTTGAGTTCGAAATCTCCGGCCAGTACGGAAAACTTATTGTTATAAACGCGAAAATTGACTTTGTCGAATTCCTGTATCTGTGTAGTTGTCCCGTCGGGTTGCAGGGGAATATTATTATCGGTAACAGCAGCAGAAATATTCAGGTCGTTACTAAGCTTGCCGCTCAACTGAAGGTTCAGCGTTGAGTTCATCACCGCATTCTGATTATTCCCAATGGTAAGACTTCTTGAAATACTTCCCCGGCGGACAAGTTCATCCGTTGTAAATGATGAGGCCGCATTATTATCTTCCGGATTAAATACATATTTATTCTGTGATGAGTCGGGAGCTTTTCCGATTAGCGAAATATCTTTGTGGAAATCCGGTTTATAAAAGGCAAAGGGATAGACCCTGTAAGAAATTCTTACCGGTCTTTCAAGACCCGGTTTCAGTTTTATTTCTCCCTTCAGATAATCTATACTGAAACACGAATCGGCTACTTTCCGGCCATCAGAATTACAAATTACGACCGTTCCGGGAACAATACTGAGTGAATCTGAAATATTGAAAACAGAATCCGAAGTAACCTCCCGTATCCGCAAAGGATTATATGTCTGAGAGCTAACGGAATATCCGGTTAATATCAATAATAATATAATGTATAAATACTTCAATCCTTTTTTTTCAAAAGTACATGCTTTGAACCGAAAAAGAAAAAAACGGGAAAATCACGTAAATATTTTTCACAAAAAAAACCTTTGACTTCCGGAGGTTATACTGCAAACGGGATAAAACCGTACATTTAAAGTCGGCAATCTTCAGTCTGCAATTGGCAATTTTGCTGACTGTTGACTGGAGGCTGCCGACTAATGAAAAATGTAAGAATTCATCCCGTTCCAAGTATAACTATTTGCCAAAGGCTTATTCTAAAGTTTAACCAAAACCAATTCAGCGGATCAGTATCTTGTTGGTCTTTATCACTCTGCTGCCACTCCTTACTTCTGCAATATAAATTCCTTTTTTCAGATCAGACACCGCTATTTGTAATAGCCCGGTATTATTTACATCAATTGTCTTAACTGATTTTCCGGTTATGTTGTAAAGTACAATAACAAGGTCAGAAATATTGTCAGAAACTATATAATTAATGTAATTATCAGCAGGAAAAGGATGTGAGATAATCTGTTCGTTACCATTGCCCGCAATACCGGTAGAGTGTATGTTGTATTTTGCAACAAACATAATAGTATCACCGGTATCGTTATAAAATTTATATTTGATTATCGAAGTTCCTGTTACACCCTGAGGCATGTATTCAGCGCTGAAAGTTGTATCAATTTCGCCGGGGCTCATAGTAGCAGCATTGGATGCCACCATTGTTGTGTAACAATTACCTGCCCAGCAAAAAGCATTATCCGTTCCCGGTACTATATAAACATATGATTTCCTGCAATGAACGATCTGTTCAGAAGCAGAAATATTTTTGACCTTCATATGAATCGTAGGAGCGGATGTTTCAGTTCCATCAAAAAAAACTGTGTCACCAACAGGGAAAAGTTGATTGTTCTCATCATAAAATTCAAAGACCTGAGCGCTTAACCCGAAACTGAAATAAATAATTACCAAAGGGAGTAAAATTTTTTTCATATT